>JALQTL010000380.1 GCA_023260935.1 Paracoccaceae bacterium | reverse complement strand
GCAATCCGGCAGAAAATGGCCGGAGGAGTTCTTGAGCGAGGCCGGCAGCCCGGGAAAGGCCGCGGCGATCGTGGCGAAATCGGCGGCCTGCCGCGCGCTGGGCCAGGTCGAGCCGGGCGACGAGGCGCTGCTGACGCGGTTCCTTGATGCGGAACTGGCCGACAGCATCCCCGCGTTGCCGCCACCGGCGCAGCCGACGCCGCTGGTCTGGCGCATCTACGAGGCAATCGGCGAGCCCTTGCCGACGCTGGGCCTGCCCATCGCCTTTGCCCATGCCGAACTGCGCCCGCAGGCCGGCTGGAAAGCGCAGGTCGAGGCCGCCGAGCGGCTGTCGCGCGCCGGGGCGATCACGCCCAACCTGTTGCTGGGGCTTTACACCGCACGGGCGCCTGCCGCCTCGGGCGGGGTCTGGGACCGGGTGGATGCCTTCCAGCAGTTCGATACGGCGCTGGCGGCAGGCGATCCGGGGGCTGTGGCCCGCAGCCTGCCGGTGGCATGGGCGGCCATGACAGCGGCAGAGATGGAGGTGCCCTTTGCCATGCTTTTTGCAGACCGCCTGTCGCGCCTGCCGCTGACCGGGCAAGCCGCGGCGATCGCCTTTGACGTGGCGCTTTTGTCGCCGGGGTATGCGGCGGCGGCCAAGGCGCATCGCCCGGCCTCCCCGCGGGAGGCGTTTCTGGTGGCGCTGGCCACCGGCAACCTTGCCGGGGCGGTGCCGCAGGATTCGCTGGGCCGTGCGATTGCGCCGGCCTTCCTGCGCCCTGGCGCCACTCCGGATCTCGCCGCGCTGATGGAACAGGAGCGGCTGGGAGAGGCGCTTTTGTCGGCAATGTCGCGCATCTCGCGCGGGCTGGAAGGCAACCTTCAGGATGTGACCGATGGTCTTTCCTTCCTGCGCCATGTCGGGCTGGAAGACGTGGCACGCCGCACGGCCCTGCAACTGGTCTTGCTGGAACGGCGCGGATGACCGCGCCGGCCAGCATGATGCAGTGGATTTCCACCTTTCTGGAAGCGCAGGCCGCCGAACTGGATGCGGCGCGCAATACGCGCCTCGCCTATGGCCGCGACCTGAAGGATTTTGCCGAATGGCTGGCCCATCGGGGCGGCGATTTCGCCGCCGCATCGCGCGCGGATGTCGAGGATTATCTGGTAAGCTGCGATGCCGCGGGCCTGTCCAAGGCCACCCGCGCCCGGCGGCTTTCGTCGATCCGCCAGCTTTACCGCTTTGCCCATGAAGAAGGCTGGCGCACCGACAACCCCGCGCTGCGCATCAAGGGGCCGGGCGCGGTGCAGCGCCTGCCCAAGGCGCTGACCGAAGCCGATGTGACCCGCCTGCTGGAGGCCGCCCGAAGCCATGGCCGCACCCCGGCCGACAGGCTGCGCACCACCACGATGCTGGAACTTCTCTATGCCACCGGCCTTCGGGTCAGCGAACTGGTCAGCCTGCCCATCGCGGCCGTGCGCGGCGATCCGCGAATGATTCTGGTCAAAGGCAAGGGCGGCAAGGAACGCATGGTGCCGCTTTCGCCGCCCGCGCGCGCGGCCATTGCGGCTTGGCTGGCCTTTCGCGATGACGCCGAAGCCGAGGCGCGGCGTCAGGGGCGGGCCGCCTCGCGCTTTCTCTTTCCCGGTTCGGGGACCGAAGGGCATCTGACCCGCCAACAGTTCCACCACCTGCTGAAAACCCTTGCCGTGGCGGCGGGCGTTTCGCCCGGGCTGGTCACGCCCCATGCCCTTCGCCACGCCTTTGCCACGCATCTTCTGGCGGGCGGGGCCGATCTGCGGGTGATCCAGACCCTTCTGGGCCATGCCGATGTTGCGACCACCGAAATCTATACCCATGTGCTGGACGATCACCTGAAGGATCTGGTGCTGACGCATCATCCGCTGGCCGCAAAGCCACGCAAACCTTGAACCCGGGGCCAACGCTGCCCATAACCATCCCGAACCCGAACCACAGGACTTTTTTGATGGATGCCTCTGCCCTCGACTCTGCCTTCTGGCTGACTGCCGCGGGGATTTTCTGCCTTTTGATCCTTTCGGCCTTCTTTTCCGGCTCTGAAACCGCGCTGACCGCCTCGTCACGCGCCAAGCTGAAGACGCTGGCCGACAAGGGCGCCACCGGCGCCACCTCGGCCATGAAGGTGACCGAGGATTCCGAACGGATGATCGGCGCCATCCTTCTGGGCAACAACGTGGTCAACATCCTGTCGGCTTCGCTGGCAACCGCACTGCTGACCCGGACTTTCGGGGATTCGGGCGTGGCGCTTGCCACGTTGGGAATGACCGTTCTGGTCCTTATCTTTGGCGAGGTCTTGCCGAAGACGATCGCCATCACCTTCCCCGAAAGCGTGGCCACCAAGGTGGCGCCGGTCATCCGGGTGCTGATCCTTGTGTTTTCGCCGATTGTCATGGTGGTGCGTGCCCTTGTGCGCGGCGTGCTGATGGTCTTTGGCGTGAAGACCGATCCCGAAGGCAAGCTTCTGGCGCTGCGCGAGGAAATCGTCGGTGCCATTTCGCTGGGCCACAGCGAGGGCGCGATGGAAAAGGAAGACCGTGACCGTCTTCTGGGCGCGCTTGACCTTGGCCACCGCACGGTGGACGAAATCATGCGCCACCGCCGCCAGATTGAAATGCTGGATGCCGACCTGCCCCCCGACGAGATCATCACCAAGGTTCTGGCCTCGCCCCACACGCGCCTGCCGCTTTATCGCGGGAACGAGGAAAACATTCTGGGCGTCGTCCATGCAAAGGATCTGCTGCGCGAATTCGACAGGCTGGTGCGGGGCGAAGACCGCACGGTGCAATCGATCCGGGATCTGGAGATCGAGAAGGTGGCGATGAAGCCCTATTTCATCCCCGAAACCACGACGCTGGATGAACAGATGCGCGAATTCCTGAAGCGGCGCACGCATTTCGCGATTGTGGTCGATGAATATGGCGCGCTTCAGGGCCTGATCACGCTGGAAGACATTCTGGAAGAAATCGTCGGCGACATCACCGATGAATTCGATGTGGTACAGAAGGAAAGCGCGCTGAAACGGGCGGAAAACGGCGATTACATCGTGGAAGGCCAGTATACGATCCGCGACCTGAACCGCGCGATGGACTGGAACCTGCCCGATGACGAGGCGAACACGATTGCCGGCCTTGTCATTCACGAAGCGCAAATGATCCCCAATGAAGGACAGGCCTTCAGTTTTCACGGATTCCGCTTCGAAGTGGCGCAGCGGCGCGAAAACCGCATCACAAGGCTGAAGATCCGCCCGCTGTAATGCGGGCGGACTTCGGGGCGTAAAGGGCTGTCAGCGGCTTTTGAACAAAGACCCCAGCACGCCGCGCACAATGGCCTGACCGGTCTTGCTGCCCAACTGACGGGCAAAGCTTTTGGCAAAAGCCTCTCCGATCGAATCGCCCCGGCTTGCCGTTTTCTTGCGCGGCGGGGGGGCATCATCGGTGCGCCTGTCATAGCGCCGGGCACGGGAAAATTCGTCCGGGTCGATGCGCAGGTCGGTATTGGCCTGTTGCGGGGCCGCCGCTGCCTCGGCCGCCTGCACCTCTCGGGCGCGCAGGCGTTCATAGGCGCTGTCGCGATCAATCGGGGTATCGTATTTTCCCTTCAACGGCGATTGCGCCAGAATTCCGGCGCGCACGGACGGATCGATCGGGCCCAGCCTGCTGGACGGCGGGCGGATCAGCGTGCGTTCCACCATGCCCGGAATGCCCTTCAGTTCCAGAAAGGACGTGACCGCCTCGCCCGTGCCCACCTCGCGGATCGCGTCTTCGGTGCGAAAGCGCGGGTTGTCGCGATAGGTTTCAGCGGCCAGACGCAGCCCCTTCTGGTCGCGCGCGGTAAAGGCGCGCAGCGCGTGCTGCACACGGTTTCCCAACTGGCCCAGAATGTTTTCGGGCACATCCGCCGGGTTCTGGGTGATGAAATAGACCCCCACCCCCTTTGACCGGATCAGGCGGGCCACCTGTTCCACCTTCTGCACCAGCGCCTTGGGGGCATCCTGAAACAGAAGATGCGCCTCGTCGAAGAAGAAGACGAGCTTTGGCTTTTCTGGGTCGCCCACTTCGGGCAGGTTCTCGAACAGTTCCGACAGCATCCACAGCAGGAAGGTCGCATACATCCGCGGCGACTGCATCAGCTTGTCCGCCGCCAGAATGTTGATCCGCCCGAAACCTTCGGCATCGGTCATCATCAGATCGCTCAGATCCAGCGCGGGTTCCCCGAAAAACCCGGTGCCCCCCTGATTTTCCAGCACCAGCAGACGGCGCTGGATGGCCCCGACCGAGGCGGTCGAGACAAGGCCGTAGCGGGTAGAGATCTCGGCCGCGTTTTCGCCGATGAACACAAGCAGCGCCTGAAGATCCTTCAGGTCAAGAAGCGGCAACTGTTCGTCATCCGAAAGCCGGAAAGCCACGTTCAGAACGCCTTCCTGCGGTTCGGTCAGTTCCAGCAGCCGGCTTAGCAGCAAAGGCCCCATTTCCGAAACCGTGGCCCGGATCGGGTGGCCCTGTTCGCCGAAAAGATCCCAGAACGTCACCGGAAAGGCGCGGTATTGCAGGTCAAGCCCGATGGTTGCCGCCCTTTTCATGAAGGGTTCATGCAGCTTGCCCGCCGGATCACCCGCCTGCGCGATCCCCGACAGATCACCCTTCACATCCGACATGAAGACCGGCACCCCGGCGGCCGAAAATCCTTCGGCAAGGATCTGCAGCGTCACCGTCTTGCCGGTGCCCGTCGCCCCGGCGATCAGCCCGTGCCGATTGCCGAATTTCAAGAGAAGGTTCTGGGCAAGGCCGTAGCCTTCCCCCCCGCCCCCAACAAAGATCGCAGGCTCTTGCGACACGGCCTTTACCCCCTGACTGACTATTCAGACATGCCCCGGCCGGGCCGGGACGGCGTGCCAACCATACAGCCTTCGCCCTTGGGCGCCAGCACGCAATGTATCCCCGCCCGGGGCCGGCCGGCCCGGCGCGCAAGAATGGCCCGGGCCCTGCACAACCCGAGGCTGCAGCTTTGAAAAGGCGACATTTTCTTTCATGTTTCACATCTTGAAAATGGCAAAGATTCCCTGTTGACCGATATGTGAAACCACCGTAGCGTCTGCAACCATGAAGTCGGCCAGTCCGACAGGGAGCAAAAAACGAATTGGAAAAGGGCCGGAGTTCCGGCCCTTTTTCAGTTTCCTGCGTGAACCCTTGCCGCCCCTTTCCGCTTCACGCTTTTGCCACCTGACACTGCCGGCCAAGCGTGCTAGACGAAGCGCCGGACCTGACTTCATGAACGGTTAGATGGACTCCAGATGACTCATTCGTTTTTCCTTCCCGCGCTGAAATCCCTGCCCCTGTCGGCAGCATTGGCGCTTGCCCTTGCATCGGGCGCCCTGGCCCAGGAAGCCGCGGCCCCGGCCGACGCTGCGCCTGCCGCCCCCGCCCAGACAGAGGCGCCCCCCGATGCCGGCCTGTCGATGGGGCAGGAAGCCGATGGTGGCATCGGATCGAACTATACCCAAGCCACCTTCGACGCATGGGAACAGCGCTGCGTGCGCACCGAAGACGGTGCCGACCCCTGCCAGCTTTACCAGCTTCTGAAGGATGCCCAAGGCACGGCCGTGGCGGAATTCGCGATGTTCAACCTGCCCCCGGGCGGGCAGGCCGTGGCCGGGGCCACGGTGATCGTGCCGCTGGAAACCCTGTTGACCGAAAACCTGCAACTGGCGATCGATGGCGGCAAGGCAAAGATTTACCCCTTCAACTTCTGCTCGCAGATCGGCTGCATCGCCCGCATCGGCTTTACCGCGGCCGAGGTGGATCAGTTCAAGAAAGGTGCCAAGGCCTCGCTGACCATCGTGCCGGCCGTCGCACCCGACCAGAAGGTTGTTGTGGACCTGTCGCTCAAGGGTTTTACCGCCGGCTTCACCGCCGTGTCGGCCACCAACCCCTGATCCCGCCGTCTGGCACAGTTTTCCGGCGGCCGCCCCTTGCCCGGGCGGCCGTTTGCCGTTCAGGCCCGCCGCAAGGCCAGCACGGCGTTCAGCCCGCCAAAGGAAAAGGCATTCGTCAGCGCGGCATCCACCCGGCTGCGGCGGGCCGCATTGGCCACCACATCCAGCGGGCAGTCCGGATCGCGCCCCAGAAAGCCAAGCGTCGGCGCGATGATGCCTTCGCGCAGCGCCAGCAGCACGGCCAGCAGTTCCACCGCCCCGGTGCCGCCGATCAGATGCCCGTGCATCGACTTGGTCGATGATACGGGGGGCGGATCGCCGCCGAACACCTCCATCAGCGCCGCGCTTTCGATCCGGTCATTTGCCGCCGTGCCGGTGCCATGGGCGTTGATATAGCCCACCTCGCGCGGATCCATCGCCGCATCGGCAAGGGCCTGGCGCATGACCCGCATGGCGCCATCCTGCGATGGCATCACGATATCGCCCGCATCCGAAGACATGCCGAAACCGGCCACCTCGGCCAGAATATCGGCCCCCCGGGCAAGGGCATGATCGCGCGCCTCGAACACGAAGATCGCCGCCCCTTCGCCCTGCACCATGCCGCTGCGGTTGATCGAAAACGGCCGACAGGCATCGCGTGCCATCACGCGCAGGCCTTCCCATGCCTTGATCCCGCCAAAGCACAGCATCGCCTCTGTGCCCCCCGTCAGCATGACGGGCGCCGCCCCGCTGCGCACCATCTGAAAGGCCAGCCCCATGGCGTGATTGGAACTTGCACAGGCGGTCGAGATTGAAAAGGCCGGCCCTTTCAGGCCATGGATCATGCTCAGATGGCTGGTGCTGGCACTGTTCATCAGGCGCGGCACGACCAGCGGGTGAACCCTGTCCTTGCGTTCTTCATAGACGGCCCGGTAATTGTCATCCGTCGTGGTCAGCCCGCCACCGGCCGTGCCAAGGACGACACCCGCCCGCAGGGCCAGATCATCATCGTCAAACCGCAGGCCCGATTGCGCCACCGCCTGCGCCGCCGCCACCACGGCAAACTGGGTGCTGCGGTCATAAAGGGCGATCTGGCGCGCGTCGAAATGATCTTCGGCCCGCCAATCACGGACCTGCGCCCCGATCCGCACCGTCAGCCGGTCAACATCGCGGATATCCATCGGCCCGATCGCGCATCGCCCTTCGCGAAAGGCGTCAAAGGTTTGCGCCACATCATGCCCGAGGGGGTTGACGGTGCCGGCCCCGGTGATCACCACGCGCTGCATGCCCGGTCAGGCTGCCTTTTGGGCCACAAGCCCCTGAACGCCGTCAATGATCGCCCCGACGGTCGAGATGTCGAACTCTCCCCGGCCGGGTTCGTTGGCGTTGAACGGCACCTGAATGTCGAAGGCTTCCTCGATGGCGAAGACCGCTTCGACCAGACCAAGGCTGTCCAGCCCCAGATCGGCAAGGCTCTGGTCGCGGCTGACATCCGACGGGGTCAGCAACGCCTGTTCGGCAAGGATGGCAATCACGGTATCGGCAAGGCTGTTCATGTCGGTTCCTTCATCCCGGAGGGGCCACACAGGATCTAGGCGGTCTTCATGACTTCTGGATGACTTTCTCCAGATCGGCAACCTTTGCCGCAAGGCGTGGCAGCCTGCGCAGCGCCTTTTGCATCTCGACATGGGTTTCCATCTTGACCGCCGGATAGCCGAGAAGCACCCGGCCCGCGGGCGCATTGGTGAAAACCTTGGTCGCCCCGCCGCAGATCACGTCATCGCCCACGAAGATATTGTCATTCACCCCGCATTGCCCGCCCATCACCACACGATTGCCGATACGGGCCGAACCGGCGATGCCCACCTGCCCGCAAAGCAGGCAATCTTCGCCGATTTGCACATTGTGGCCGATGTGAACAAGGTTATCCAGCTTTGTACCCGACCCGATCACGGTATCGCGGATCGTGCCCCGGTCGATGCAGGCATTGGCGCCGATTTCAACATCATTCCCGATGGTTACTGCGCCTATCGAATGGATCCGCGCCCAAGCCTGCGCGCGGATCGTCTCGCGCTGGCCCAGCGTTTCGCGGATCTCCTCGACCCCCGATTTCTCGGGTGTGACGAAAGAGAACCCGTCCGCCCCGATCACCGCGCCGGGCTGGCAGATGAACCTGTCACCGATGGTGACACGCGCACCGATGCGCGCCCCTTGCAGGATCAGCGCATCGCGGCCGATGGTGGCGCCTTCGGCGATGGAGACATGGCTGGCGACCCGCGCCCCGGTCCCAAGGGTGACCCCCGCGCCGATGGTCACGAAAGGGCCGATGGCTGCATCCGCCCCGATCTCGGCCGAGGGGTCGATCACGCTGAGCGGGTGGATGCCCAGGGCGATCTGTGGCCCCGGGTCCATCAACGCGGTCAGCCCCGCCATGGCCAGCCGCCCGCGCGGCGCAAAGATCGCGGCCTTCAACCCCAGCGCCTGCCAGTCAGCACCCGGCCACAGCATCGCGGCCCGGGCCTGCCCGCGGGCAAGGCCATCGGCATATCGGGGGTTCACTGCAAGGGCCAGATCGGTGGGCCCGGCCTGTTCAGGCTCGGCCACGCGGGTAATCGTCAGCCCGGTTTCCCCGGCGCATTCCGCCCCGATGGCAGCGGCGATTTCAGCGATGGTGTGGCGCATGGCCAGGCTCTCCCCCTGCGAACGGCCCGCCTTTTGCAACCAGAGGGGCCGGATGCCCGAGCTTTACCCCTGAACCTGCCCCATGACCACCCCGGCCGCTTCCAGCGCGCCGGCAATCATCCCGTCCCGGCCATAGACGTCGCGGCGATAGGTCATCTGCCCCTTGGCGCCCGGAAAGGCAGTGAAATAGACCAGATGCACCGGCACGTTCGCATCAAGCTTCACGGTGCTTTCCCGGCCCGAGTTCAGATAGCCGGCGAAGATGCCCTTCGGATCATCGCTTTGCCGCGCCAGCAGCGCATAGGCGAAATCAAAGGGTTCCGCCAGCCGGATGCAGCCATGGCTATAGGCCCGCACCTCATGGCTGAACAGGTTTTTCGCAGGTGTATCATGAAGATAGATGTTGTACTTGTTAGGGAACATGAACTTCACCTTACCCAGGGCATTGCCGTCTGACGGCGGCTGGCGCAGGGCAAAGGGGAAGGTCCGGCCGGAATAGGCGGCAAAATTCACCGCCCCCCGCGGCACCACGCGTCCGCGCCTGTCGACCACCTGAAGGTGGCTGACAGCATTGGGGTTTCGCTGCAAGAGCGGCAGATATTCCTTGACCGTGATCGACCGCGGCACCCCCCAGCTGGGGTTCACCACCATATGTTCCATCATGTCGGAAAATTCCGGCGTGTGCTGATCGGGCACGTTCTTGCCAATCACGGCGCGGGTTTCAAAGGTGGTCTTGCCATGGTCCACGATCCGGGCGGAAAAATCCGGCAGGTTCACCCAGACGTGCCGTTCTCCCAGCACCAGGTTGCGCATCCAGCGCATCCGCTCCATCGCCACGATGACGGATTTCAGGCGCTGCTCGGGGGCCACGTTGATTTCATTCAGCGTCCCTTCATAGGCAAAGCCATCGGCAATCAGCCCATTGTCCAGCTGAAAACGCTGGACAGCGGCCTGAATGGCCTTGTCATAGGTGCGCGTGGCCGACTTCGTCAGATAGCCCATTGCGACCAGCCGGTCGCGCAGTGCCACCACAGCGGGGCCCTGATCGCCGGGCACCAGCGCTTTTGCCGGCACCGCCGGCCCCCAGCCGCCTTTGGCAATCCGATCCTCCAGCCCCAGCTTGGCGCGCATCAATTGCGCATATTCGGGGGATTTCGGGGCCAGATCGCGGAGAACCTGAACCGGGTCTTGCGACGCAATCGCCTGCAACAGCGCCAACGGATCGGGGCGGTCGATCTCTCTGACGATGCCCGCGTCAATTTTCTGAGGATCCAGCACGCCGGACGAGATGTCATGGGCAAAGCGAAGATAGGCCAGGGTAAAGGCCACTTCGGCCCGGGCGCGATCGCCTTCGGTGCGGGCTTCGGCCAGCATCCGGGCCAGCCCTTCGGCATCATAGCGTGTCGCGGGCAGGCCATGCGCCGGGGCAAGCGCCAGGGCTGACAGCAAGGCCTGCCGGCGGCCGGCGGAATCTGCCCCCGTCCACAGCGGGCGGTAATCGGCAGCCTGATAGAAACGCGCGGCCCCGTCATCGCCCGATGCGGCCGCTGCCACGACCTGAACAAAGGCCGGCGGCAGCTCTTGCGCCTTGGCCGAAGACAACGCTGCCCCGGAAAGAAAGGCCACAGTCCCCAGCAAAGCGGCACAGCGGCCCACAGTTCCAAAACGCGTCATCATTCCCCCTCAGGCGGCAGTCAATTTGCTTCAATTCCCAAAGCTTCAATTACTTCGGGGGGGGAGTCCACTCACAAGCCTGCGTGACAGGGGGCAAAAACCGTCATTTTCGTCGCAATTCCGCAACGGTCCGATGGGAAATTTGCTGCCGAGCCTTGCGGCGCGTTCAGCAATTTTTTGCCGATTGTCGCTGCAATGGCGACAGGCGGAGAATCTGCTCTTGGGTTGCGAATCGTCCTGTGGCATACAGTCGGCACACTTGGGGATAAGTGGCAGAAGATCCGTCGGAGACAGGCGGAACAAAAGCGACGGGACAGGCGCAAGAATGGCTGACAGTTCAATGATCGGGATCACTCGCCGGGGCCTGCTTGGCGCCTTTGCGGCAACCGCCGTTGTGGCAGCACCTACCTACTCCAACGCTTTCGGATTGCTGCGTGGCGCGGGCGATATTCGCCGCATCCGCATGTATTCCGGGCGAACCGGCGAAAGCATTGATACGATCTATTGGATCGAAGGCGATTACATTCCTGAAGTGATGAAGGAAATCAATCACTTCATGCGTGACTGGCGGTCGGGCGACACGGTGAAGATGGATGCCCGCACAGTGGATATCATGGCCGCGTCGCATCGGCTTATGGATGTGTCGGAACCCTATATGCTCTTGTCGGGCTATCGCAGCCCGGCGACCAATGCCATGCTGCGCTCGCGCTCTCGCGGTGTTGCAAAGAACTCTCTCCACATGAAGGGCCAGGCGGCAGACCTGCGGCTGAAATCGCGGTCGGTGGGCCAGATGGCCAAGGCGGCTGCGGCCTGCGCGTCGGGCGGTGTGGGCAAGTATTCACGCTCCAACTTTGTTCACATGGATTGCGGCCCTGTCCGCAGCTGGGGCGGCTGAGCGTCTGATTGCCTAAAATTGACAGCAAAATGGCACCAATCCGGTGCCATTTTTCGTTTCAGGAAGGCAAAGGCAGAGTCAGCGGATCAGGGCTGATCGTCGTCGCCTTCGCCGTCATCATCTGCCGCCTGTCCGGGCCTTCCACGAAAGCCCATGGCCACCACGAATTTCTCTGAACTGTCAGATCGGCTGGCGGGTGGCTTCACATTGGCCACCTTGCGAAAGCTGCGTTTCAATTGCGCCTGCATGGCGTTTTCAGCCCCGCCTGCCAGCACCTTGGCCACGAAGGTTCCGCCCTCTTCCAGAACGTCAAAGGCAAACTCCAGCGCCGCCTCGACCAGCGCCACAATGCGCAGGTGATCGGTCGCCTTGTGCCCCGAGGCCGCGGCGGCCATGTCAGACATAACCACATCGGCGCGCCCGCCCAGCCAGCCCTTCACCAGATCATCGGCCCCGTCCGACAGGAAATCGAGCTGGTGGATCTCGGCGCCCGAGATCGGCTCCACCTCTTGCAGGTCCACGCCCAGA
>JALQTL010000345.1 GCA_023260935.1 Paracoccaceae bacterium | reverse complement strand
TCGATATCGAAGGCGCCGAGGTGCCGCTGATGGAGGCGCTCTTGACCTCTCCCGCGCTGTCGCGCGTCAACCGCATGTTCATTGAATCGCATGAACGCGTGGTGCGCAGCCTTGCAGGGCGTACCCGGGCGCTGAAGGCTCGGACCAGAGGCATGACCCGGCCCGTCATCAACTGGGACTGGCACTAGAAGCCTGCGCCTTGGGGGCCTGCGCCTTGGGGGCCTGCGCCTAATGCCAGCCGGTCACACCGATCCGGGCGAAATAATCGCGCACGGCGGTGTCTTCCACCTCGTCCCGCTCGATCTTGTCCACCTTGCGCAGCACCCGGCGCACATGGGCGACATCCGGCGTGGTCAGGTTCGGCCCCCGGCTGATCTTGGCGCGCAATTCGGCGTCTGACCGGGTGTAATAGTGGTTCAACTGAATGCGGGCGTTGGAATAGAAGCCCGGCTCTTTCCGCCGCGCGTTCGTGAATGGCTCGCCCCGGTCATTGCAGGTGGCGGGCGTGCCCTCCACCTCGATCTCATGCACCTTGATCGATGTCACCTTGCAGGGATCGACGATCATCTTGAAATTGCTGATGCCCTTCTGAAACACCTGCGGCCTGGCCATCCGCCGGGTGTAATTCGCCAAGACCCCACCCTCGGGCGCGGCATCATGGCCAGAGCGGCCGAACATGTGCCACGGCAGGCTGATATTGGCGCATCCCTCCAGCGCGGCCAGCGCCTCGGGCAGGCTGGTGTCTTGTGTGGGGATCAGGAATTCGTCCACATCCAGAAAGGAAAGCCAGCGATAGCGCCCGCCAAAGTTGCGCAAGGCATGGGCATAGGCCAGCACCTGATTGTGGATCTCAAAGCCGAACCGCCCGTCGCGCAGCTTCTGGTCCCATGGCATCACCGTCACAAGGCCCGGCACCGCCGCTTCGATCGCGGCCAGCGTGCCATCGGTCGATCCGTTGTCATAGACATGGAAGTGGCTGACCCCGGCCAGCGCATGAAAGCGTGCCCATTCGCCAATATGGCGCGCCTCATTGCGCACGATCAGAACCAGCGCCAGCCCCGCGCGCCCCGGCGCAGGCGCGGGGGGCGTAACCAGAAGCCGCGTAATGCTTCGCGCCCGCAGGAAAAACCTCATCACACCCCCTTGCGCACCGGCGCCCCGGGCACCGGGCGTCCCACGGCATGCGCCACCCGCGCCACATGGGCGCCAAAGGCCGCCCGGTCATACTCTGCCCCTGCCTCGCCATGGCGAAAGACCGGGTAATAGTCTTCCACCAGATAGGTCATGAAGGCATCGCGCAGCCCTGCATCAAATCCCAGCTCGCCCGCCCGCGCCATCAGCGCGTCAAACCCCGCCTGATCCGGCGCATGGTTTACCAGCCCGGGGATCGAAAAGAACGCCTGCCCCAGCGTGACCACCGGCTTGTCGAAGAAGAAGGCCTGCAACCCCATCGAGGAATTCAGCGTGATCACCCCCCGGCTGGCCGCCACCTGCGCGAAACTGTCGGTGTCATTGTCCAGCACCACCCGATCCCCGGAAAGCAGGGGCGCCAGCCGCTCCTTCAGGCTGACCTTGGCGCTGGGGTGTTCCTTCAGGCGGATGTGCCAGCCCTCTGGCAGGGCCTTGGCCCCCTGCGCAAGGGCCGCCAGAAACCCGTCCAAGCCCCCGCACCAGCCGGAATAAAGCAGCACCTGACTGTCATCGGGCACCTGCAACGGGCAAAACAGGAACGGGCTGCCCGGCAAGGCGCCCGACCCTTGGCCCACATCAGCCCGCCGGCTGGGCCGCGCGGTCATCCCTGTGCCCAAGGCCCGCCATGCGGCCCGGTCCAGCGCCGGGCGGGCGGCCAGCCAGTCGCGGAAAAAGGCCGGGCTGCGCGGCACCGAATTGTCGAAATTCACCCCCGCCGGGTCCAGCGTGATCCGGCCGGGCAGGGGGGCCAGCTCCACATGCAGCTTCACCGCGCCCGCATCGCGCGCGCCCGCCAGAAAGGCCCGCCGCGTGCCCGTCATCCCGTTCCAGGCCACCGCCACCCGCCCCGGATGGCGCAAGAAATACCGCCGCGCACCGTTGTATTGCAGCCGCAACAAAAGCGCCTTGGCCCAGCGGCCAAAGCCGCCGCGGGGCTGCTTCTTGGCTGTCGCCATCGCCTCGGCCACCCGGGCGGGCGTCTCGGGCCAGTCGCGCCAGGACAGCGGGGCCATCCGCAGGGCCGTGGCCGTCCAGCCCGTGCTGTCGGCCACGGCCTGCATCGCGGCATCTTTCGAGGCGCGGTATTCCCGCAAATAGGCGATGGACTGGGGCATGCCGTGGGGTCTGTCCGTGACTGGGCTGACCTTGCTTCTAGCGTGCCAGGCCCCCCCGTTCAACGATGCCCCGCCCTTACCCCATCCGATGTTTCAGCACGACGGGGATGATCAGGTCTTCCTCATCCTCCAGATGCCGCAGCAACTGCCGCGCAAAGGGCGCCAGATGCGCTGCCATCCGCCCCGCCGCGGCCCGGGCATCGGCCGCCTGCAAGGCCCCGTTCGCGGCATCGACAAAGCCCCTCAGCAGCCCGTCCAGCGCGTGATGATCGCGGTCCAGCAGATCGAAGCCGCGCTGAAGCCGCGGTTCCAGCCGCTGCATCTGCGGAAAATAGGCCTCGTCCTCGATCTGGTGATGCCCCTGCAAGTCCTGCACCAGATGCCCGCCCAGCCGGATCAGGCGCGGGCGCCACTGGCCGGGGTCCATCCTGCCCTCGGCCACATCCCCGGCGTCGGCCGCCAGCATGTCCAGCATCCGGCGAAAGGCCAGATGCCGGTCCAGCCAGAAGGCCGCCAGCCCCTCGAACCCCGGCGTATCGGCCCAACCGCTGCGCGGCAGGCTGTCCAGCAGGGTCAACAGATCGGGCGGCAGGCCGTCGCGGCGGGCAAGATCGTCATCCATGACCTGCCACCTAGCATGCCCTGCCGGCCCTTCAACCTCTCTTGACGTGCCCCGCCGAAAGGCACACCACTTGCAGCCAATGCATCAGGGGAAAAACCATGCATCACCGTTCCATCGCCATCTATGACCGTTTTCTGGCCAACCTGTCGCGCGTGCTGGCCAAGGCCGAAGCGCATTGCGAGGCAAAGGCCATCAAGCCCGAGGCCATGCTGACCTTCCGCCTGTTTCCCGACATGTTCCCCTTCATCAAGCAGGTCCAGCTTTCCTGCGATTTCGCCGCCCGTGGCGCGGCCCGTCTGGCCGGGGAAGAACCCAAAAGCTTCCCCGATACCGAAACCAGCTTTGCCCAGCTGCAAGACCGCATCAGCGCCGCGCGCGGCTATATCGCGGGCTTTGATCCGGCCCGCCTTGACGGGGCCGAGGCGCGCCAGATCACGCTGAAGATCCGCGGGCAGGATGTCACCATGTCGGCCGAGAATTTCCTGAACGTCTATTCCCTGCCGCAATTCTATTTCCACCTGACCACGGCCTATAACATCCTGCGCCATAACGGGGTGGAACTGGGCAAGGGCGATTACATGGGGGGCTGATCGCGTGACGACGGCGCTTTTGATCATCGACATGCAGATGGGCATGGCCGACCGCATCGCGCAGGGGCGCGAAACCGTGCACCCGGAAGCCCCGGAACGCGTCGCCGGCCTTGTCGCGCTGTTCCGGGGCCGGGGTCTGCCGGTCGTTCATGTCCTGCATCACCAGCCCGGCACGCCCTTTGACCGTGATCTGCCCGGCGGCGCGCCGATGCCCTGCGCCACGCCCGCCCCGGGCGAGACGGTGTTCTGGAAATCGGGCTCCTCCGCCTTTTCGGGCACCGGGCTTGATGCCCATCTGCGCCGTCAAGGCATCGACCGGATCGTGCTTGTGGGGGCGGTCGCGGCCTTCTGCATCACCTCGACCACCCGCGCGGCGTCAGACCTGGGGTTTCAGGTCATCCTGCCGGGGGATGCGCTTCTGGGCTTTGACCTGCCCGCGCAGGATGGCGGCGCAAGGCTGGATGCGGCCACTGTCCACCGCGTCACCCTTGCCGTGCTGGGGGCCGATTTCGCTACCGTGGTTTCGGCCGATCAGGTGGCGGGGCTGCTGGCGGCCTGACCGCCGCCCACCGCGCGCACCTCATCCGCCCCGGCTGCACGGGTGGCCAGCAGCGAAACCAGCACCAGCAGCATCGACAGCGTGGCATAGGTCACCCGAAAGCCCACATGCTCGGCCACAAAGCCGATCGAGGCGGGCGCGACCAGAATCCCGGCATAACCCACCATCGTCACCGCCGAAATCGCTGCGCCCGAAGGCAGGCCGGGGAAATTGCCGGCGGCGGAAAACATGATCGGCACCATGTTCGCCACCCCCAGCCCGCTGATGAAAAAGCAGCCGATGGCCATGGCATCCACCGGCGCCACAGCCGCCCCCAGCAGGCCCGCCGCCGCCAGCAGGCCGGAAAAGCGCAGCGTCCGAACCGCGCCAAAGCGGTTGCGCACCCCGTCGCCGGCAAAGCGCATCACCGCCATTGCCCCGGAAAAGAAGGCGAACGCCAGACCCGAGCGGAACACGTCCGACGCCATCTCCTGCTGAAGGTAAAGCGCCGCCCAATCCAGCACCGCGCCTTCGGGCACCATCGACAACAGCGCCATGACCCCCAGCAGCCACAGCCCCGGTGCGCGCGGCAAAAGCCCGGTGCGCGGCGCGTCATGCGTGGCCGGGGCAGGGTGGGCGGCTTCGCCCCGCAGAAAGGGCATTGCCGCCAGCACCATCAGCGCCGATACCAGCGCCACGATCCCCGCCTGCACCCCGGCACCCCAATGCGCGATGGTCCACGCCCCGGCAGACCCGCCGACAAAGCCCCCAAGGCTCCAGAACCCGTGCGACGATGACATGATCGCCCGGCCCAACCGCCGCTCCACCTCGACCGCGTTGGCGTTCATCGACACATCCATGCAGCCGATCATCGCCCCCAGCAGCGCCATCGCGGGGGCCAGCACTTCCACCGAAGGGGCAAAGACCACCATCGGCAGCACGGCCGAGGCTGAAAGCGCAAAGCCCCGCAGCACCGGCACAGACCCGAACCGCCCGATCAGCCGCCCGGCAAACAGCATCGCCCCCACCGCGCCAAGGCCCAGCACAAGGATCAACAGCCCCAGCGTGAATTCGCTGATCTCGTGGCGCGGCAGCAGCAGCGGAATCTGCGGTGCCCAGGCCCCCATGACCATGCCATTGGCCGCGAACATCGCCGCCACCGCCCACCGGCCTCGCCGTGCCTCGTTCAAGGTCATGCCCGTTTCCGATCCCCGTCCCCGCGGGCCCTCCCGGGCCCTTTCGTCCGGGCCAGCAATAGACGGGTTGATGTTAGCGCAAAAGGCCCCGCCGCTTCACGGATTGTGACAGCCACGCCCGGCGCTCCCTCCAAGGGAAAACGGCCCAAGGGAAAACGGCCCAAAAGAAAACGGCGCCGCGGGGAGGACGCGGCGCCGTCATAAGTCCGGCCGTCAGGGAGGAGGGAGAGGCGGCCGGAAATCCGGGGTCTTACTTGCCGTAAGCCGCTTCGCGGGCGATATCCTCGATCTGCACGCGCGACAGGTTGATGTCGGCCAGATCGCGATCGCTCATCGCGGAAAGTTCTTCAACGGTGCGCAGGTACAGCGCGCGGCGTTCGCGGGCGTCGTTCCAGCGGGCCAGAACATCCCCGACCCATTGGGTCACAGTGGTGCCTTCGGCGCGGTGGGAGTTCACATAAGCCATTTTCATTTCCTCATCTTCATCGGATCGGACCGGGCGGCCCATCCGCCCTTTCCGTTGCCTGCAAGATGGGCTTGCTGCACTGCAGCGACAATAGGGGAATGCCCAAAGCCGCCATGCACCAGACGCATGGCTCTGGCCCTGAAGGGCCGTTTGACCGGGCGTTCAGGGCATGGCTGCGGCCTGGCCTTATCCCCGGCCCAGCAGCGCCAGCATCTCGGCCGCCGCCGCCTCGGGCGAAAGCTCTCCGGCCGTCACCCTGTCGCCAAGCCGGTCCATGATCCCGCGCGCCGGCTCGCGGGTCAGCACGGAAAGCAGACCCTGCCGCACTTCCTCGGCGAACCAGTGGCGCGCCTGCGCCGCGCGCCGGGCGTCCCAATGGCCGTGGGTCCGCCGCCAGCCCGCCAGCGCCTGCATCTCGGCCCAGGCCTCGGCCAGCCCCGCGGCTTCGGTCGCCGAAACCGTCATCGCCTTGGGAAAGCCCTCGGGGTCTTGCGGGCGGCGGCGCAGCAGGCGCAACGCGCCCGCATAATCGGCACAGGTGCGCAGCGCGGCCGGCTTCAGATCGCCATCCGCCTTGTTCACAAGGATCATGTCGGCCATTTCCATGATCCCGCGCTTGACCCCCTGCAACTCATCCCCCCCCGCGGGGGCCAAGAGCAACAGGAACAGATCGCAGATCTCGGCCACCACGGTTTCCGACTGGCCCACCCCCACGGTTTCCACCAGAACCACATCGAAACCCGCCGCCTCGCACAGCGCCACCGCCTCGCGCGTGCGCCGCGCCACGCCGCCCATCTGCGCCTGACTGGGCGAGGGGCGGATAAAGGCGGCCGGCTCGCGGCTCAGCCGCTCCATCCGCGTCTTGTCGCCCAGAATCGACCCGCCCGACCGCGCGCTGGAAGGGTCC
>JALQTL010000062.1 GCA_023260935.1 Paracoccaceae bacterium | reverse complement strand
TCCGCCCGGTCAGCCGCTATTTCGACCGCATCACCCGGCCCGAACATCTGCTGACCGCGCTGCCGCGCGCGCTGCGGGTGATGACGGACCCGGCCGACTGCGGGCCGGTGACGCTGTCATTCTGTCAGGATGTGCAGGGCGAGGCCTATGACTGGCCCGAGGCGTTCTTTGCCGAAACCGTCTGGCGCCTGCGCCGGGTGCAGCCCGATCCGGTGGAAACGGCGCAGGTGGCCGATGTGCTGAAGGCCGCAAGGCGCCCGGTCATCGTGGCCGGGGGCGGCGTGCATTACGCCTTTGCCACCAGTGCCCTTGCCGATTTTGCCGAAGCCCATGGCCTTCCGGTGGTGGAAACGCAGGCAGGCAAATCGGCGCTGCCCTGGGACCACCCTCTGAACCTTGGCCCGGTGGGTGTGACCGGCGCCTCCAGCGCCAATGCGGCATGCGAGGCGGCCGATGTGATCTTGGGCGTGGGTACAAGGTTTCAGGATTTCACCACCGGGTCGTGGTCGCTGTTCAAGACGCCGGGCCGGCGGCTGATCAGCCTGAACGTGAATGCCTATGACGCGATGAAGCGCGGCGCGCTGCCCCTGTGCGCCGATGCCGGGGTGGGGCTTGGCGCATTGTCGGCCGCCCTTGGCGCGACGCGGTTTGCCGCCCCCGATCCGGCGCTCAAGGCGCGCTGGTTTGCCGATGTCGATCCCCTGACCGCCGCGCCCTCCGAAGGCAATGCGCTGGCCACCGACATGCAGGTGGTGGGCGCCGTGCAGCGCAGTGCGACCGATGACACCGTGGTGATGTGCGCCGCCGGCACCATGCCGGGCGAATTGCACAAGCTGTGGAAGGCCGGGCGGCCGATGTCCTATCACATGGAATACGGCTTTTCCTGCATGGGATACGAAATTGCAGGCGCCATCGGCATCAAGCTGGCCCAGCCCGAACGGGACGTGATCTGTTTTACCGGCGATGGCACCTATATGATGATGAACAGCGAAATGGCGACCGCCGCCATGCTGGGCATCAGCTTTACCAATGTCATCACCGACAACCGCGGCTTTGGCTGCATCAACCGCTTGCAGATGGGCACCGGCGGGGCCGAGTTCAACAATCTTTACGCCCATGCGCGTGTAACACAGCAGCCGCGGATCGACTTTGCCGCCCATGCCGCCAGTATGGGGGCCACCAGCGTGAAAGTGGACAGTATCGCCGGGCTGGAAGCCGCCCTTGCGCGGCGGCACGAAATCAAGGGGCCCTATGTCATCGTGATCGACACCGATCCCTACCCGTCAACCCCGCATGGCGGCACATGGTGGGAAGTGGGCGTGCCCGAAGTCAGCGCGCGCCCAGCGGTGAATGCCGCCCGCGCAACCTATGAAACCAGACGCAAGGAACAGGTGAAATTTTGATCCGCTTCGGCACCAACCCCATCGCCTGGGCAAATGACGACGACCAGACCATCGGGGCCGATATCCCGACAACCCGCATTCTGGACGAGGCGGGCCGGCAGATCGGCTTTGATGGCATCGAGAACGGCCACCGCTGGCCCGACGACCCCGAGGCGCTGCGCGCGCTTCTGGCCGAATACGGGCTGGCCTTCATTTCCGGCTGGTATTCCACGAACCTGCTGGTGCAATCGGTCGAGGCCGAGATCGCGGCCTGCCAGCATCATCTGGCCAAGCTGAAGCATAACGGCTGCAAGGTGATGATCGTCTGCGAGACGTCGAATGCCATCCATGGCACCGACCGGCCGGTGAATGACCGCCCGCGTCTGACCACGGCCGAAATGGCCGGTTTCTGCCAGAAGATCGAGGCTTTCGCGGCCTATCTGGCGGGCGAAGGGGTAACGCTGGTCTATCATCACCACATGGGAACCATCATCGAAAGCCCGGAAGAGATTGACGCGCTGATGGCCGGAACGGGCCCGCATCTTCACCTTCTGTTCGATGCCGGGCATTGCGCCTTTGGTGGCGGCGACCCGGTGGCGGTGCTGTCGCGCCATGTGGGCCGGGTGCGTCATTTCCATGCCAAGAACATCCGCCCCGCAGTGACCGCGCGGGTCCGGGCCGAGGGGCTTTCGTTCCTGCAAGGGGTGCTGGCCGGTGCCTTCACCGTGCCCGGCGATCAGGAGGGCGGGATAGATTTCGCGCCGCTTCTGAAAATTCTGGCCGGGGCGGGTTATGACGGCTGGATCGTGATCGAGGCCGAACAGAACCCGCAAGAGCGCAACCCGTTACTTTATCAGACGCTGGGCCTTGCCACGCTGAAACGGCTTGCGAAAGCGGCAGGCCTGATCTGATGCCGATCCGTCGGACTGGGGCTCTGCCCCAGACCCCGGGATATTTATGAACAGATGAAGGGGCGAAAGCGATGAGCAGGCTTTTGGTGAAGCCGAAAGGCACCAGCGGCAAGGTGCATGACTGCACGCCGGAAACGGCGGGATGGGGCTATGTCGGGTTCGAACTTTATCGTCTTGCCCCGGGCGAGGTGGCCACGGGCAGCCTGGGTCCGCGCGAGGCCATTCTTGTTCTGGTCGAGGGCAAGGGGCATCTGATCGGCGCGGGCCGTGACTGGGGGGTGTTGGGCGACCGGCTTGATGTCTTTGAAAAGACGCCGCCGCATTGCGTCTATCTGCCTGATGGGTCTGACTGGTCGATGACGGCCACGACCGGTCTTACGCTGGCGGTCTGCACGGCGCCGGGCAAGGGCGGCCATCGCGCGGCGTTGATCGGCCCCGAAGGCGTGCCGCAGGTGACGCGGGGGAAGGGGACCAATACCCGCCATATCAACGCCATCGCGATGGAAGAGCGCGATGTGGCCGACAGCCTGCTGGTGACCGAGGTGTTCACCCCGCAGGGGCACTGGTCATCCTATCCGCCGCACCGGCATGACGAGAACGATTTTCCGAACATGACCTATCTGGAAGAGACCTATTACCACCGTCTGAACCCCGCGCAGGGCTTCGGCATCCAGCGCGTCTTTACCGAAGACGGCACGCTGGACGAGACGATGGCAGTGGCAAACCATGATCTGGTGCTGGTGCCGCGCGGCCATCATCCCTGCGGGTCGCCCTATGGGTATGAGATGTATTACCTGAACGTGATGGCCGGGCCGCTGCGCAAGTGGCGCTTCCGGAACCATCCTGACCATGACTGGATTGCCCGCCGCGACGCCTGAACGCGGGCGACTGCTGGCGTGGGAAGGGGCGGTCAGCCTGCGGCGGCTTTTGGCTTGCCGGGTCCGGCGCTGGCAAGGGCGGCAAGATAGGCCTGTGCGCGCCGGTGTTCGGCCCGGGCGATCCGCAGGGCCTCATCGGGCGTGACGGGCACGAAACCCACCCTGTCGCGCGGGCGGCATTGGGCAAAGGCATCCAGATCGCAGCCCAGCACCGTGGCGATCTTCGGATATCCGCCGGTGGTCTGGTGATCTGCCATCAGCACTGTCGGCACCCCGTCGCCCGATACCTGCACCGACCCGCGCAGGATTGGCTCTGACGGAATGCCAAGTGCATTCAGTGGCGGCAGGGCCGCACCTTTCAGCCGTGTGCCCATGCGGTCATAGGCTTCAGAGACCTGAAAGACGGTCTTGGCCAGATCCTGCATCACGTCGGCGGCAAAGAAGCGGTCCTGCGGACCCGGCACGCAACGCAGCCGATGGCGGGGGCGCGCCATCACCGGGCAGGGAATGGGGCCATGCCGGCCCGGCCGGGTTTCGGCGCCCGAAAGGACCAGATTCTGACCGCTGACGATGGCCCCGCCCCCCATGCCCGAGGCAGCATGGGTAGACAGGCTTCCCAGCCATGGCGGCGCGTCGATCCGGGCGGCAAAGGCCAGATAGGCCCAAGACCCCCAGGGGCCGGGCCGCAGCGTCAGCCTGTCGCCTTCGGCAAGCGTCAGCACGATCCAAGACCCCAGCCGTTGCCCGCCCGTCTGGACGATGAACCCGCCCCCCGCGATGGCCAGCGTCACCGTGCCTTCCCGGCAGGTCAGGGACAGACCGCTGGCCGAGACCTCGATGCCCGCCTGATCTGCCGGGTTGCCAAGGGAAAGGTTGGCCGCGGCAAAGGCCAGCCGGTCCATCGGGCCCGAGGCCGGTACGCCAAAGCGCATGTGGCCCGGGCGGCCGCCATCCTGAAGGCTGACATGGGGGCCGGCGAAATCGATGTGCAACAAGGCCCGGGTCATCGCGCCGCCCCGCCGCCAAGGCCGGGCAGCGCGCTTCGGGGCACCCGGTGAAAGCGCAGCCTGTCGCCGACATCAAAGAGGAACGGGCGTCCGGGGTCGCCAGTCAGGATCTGCGCGGGAGAGCGGCCGATGACCCACCAACCGCTGGGCATCGTGAGTGTGGTGACAAGGCATTGTGGCCCTGCGATCATCACGCTTCCCGCCGGCACGCCACGCACCGGGGCGGGTTTGCGGTCCAGCCGCAGGTCGGGCGGCACGCCGCCCAGATAGGCATATCCCGGGGCAAAGCCGTAAAGCCGCACCTCATAGGTGGCCGAAAGATGCCGTTCGATCACGGCCTCGGTCGAAAGGCCGGTCTGCCGGGCCACCTGAGTCAGATCGGGGGCCAGATCGTCGCCGTCATAACAGACGTCAATCCGGTGCAGCCGACCCGGGGCTGGGGGGGCTTCGGTCCGGGCCAGAAGACGCTGAAGATGGGCGCGGACCTTGACGTGATCTGTCACCAACGGATCGAAGACGACCAGAAGGTTGACCAGCGCCGGGATCGTCTCGGCAAGGCCGGGGAAGGGGTGGTCGCCCAAGGCGCGGTCCAGCCGCAGCACCGCCTGATGCGCGGCATCGGAAAAGCTGGCCGCGAAATCCACCAGCAGCCCGCGTTCGGCAACCGGGCGAAAGACTGGGGTGGCGGGGTCCGGTTCGGGCGCGGGCATGGGATCAGGCGGCAAGAAAGGGGCGAAGGCTGATACCAGCCTTGGCAAGGTGCTGGCGCAAGCCCCGTGCCATGGCCAGCGCGTCGGGGCTGTCGCCGTGAAGGCAGATCGAGTCGGCCGCCAACGCAATCGGCTCGCCCCCCACAACGGGCATCCGCCCACTGGCCAGAAACCCGATCAGCCGGGTTGCTGCCACTTCGGGATCGTGGATCAGGGCATCCGGTCGGCCGCGCGGCACCAGCCGCCCCGAAGGCAGATAGGCCCTGTCGGCGAAAATCTCGGAAAAAACGCGAAGGCCTGCATCGCGGGCAAGCTGTTCCAGAACGGTGCCGGAAATCGCCAGAATGGCAAGATCGGCCGATACCGCGCGCACCGCCCCAAGGATGGCGCGGGCCACATCGGCATCATCCGCGGCAAGATTGGCCAGTGCGCCATGGGGTTTGACATAGCGCAGGTTGCAGCCGGCAAGAGAGGCCACGCCCATCAGGCTGCCGATCTGGGACGCCACCATGCGCCCGATTTCATCAGGATGCATGGGGATGATGCGCCGGCCAAATCCCGGTTTGTCATCATAGCCGGGGTGGGCGCCTGCCACCACGCCGCTTTCCTTTGCCAGTTGCAGGGTGCGGAACATGGTTTCGGGATCGCCCGCATGGCCCCCGCAGGCGATATTGGCGCTTGTGACAAGCGACAGGATCGCGTCGTCCTGCCCCATGGTCCAAGGACCATAGCCCTCGCCCAGGTCAGAGTTCAGGTCGATATGCGTGATCACGTTTGCGGTTCCTGTGTCGCATCTGGGTGGCCCTGCCAAGCTTAGCCAGCAGGGCCACCGATGCAAGGCGAACGCATCGCCACTGGGAACCGGGCGCCGATCAGGCCGCCTGATCCATGGGCGCCGGGCTGTTCACCGGCTGCCAGCCCCCGGCCGTGTGGCGCAGGGTGATCTGGCCCGCATCATCCATGACCAGAAGTGCAAGCCATCCATTGTCAAACAGCGCGCGCACCTGCGGGTGACGGTCCAGAATCTGGCTCAGCGCGGCGGGCGGCGCCTCGATCACCACGGCAAGCCGTAGCGCCTCGTGGCGGGAGCGTTCGCCGTCATGCACCGATTGCTGCGGCAGGCCCACCCGAAGCGTCTGGCCCGCCCCTTCCAACACGCCAAAGCCGCCAACCACATTGTGCAACAGCTTGTTGCCCGAACCAAAGGCCTGCGGTGCCACGGTTGACCCGAAGTATTGCAGCGAAATCCAGCTTGCCACCACCACGGGTGCGGTCAGGATCAGTTCCAGAACACCAAAGCCGTCATCCTGCCGCCAGTCGTAATCATGCAGGAAAGCCCGGCCGGCAAGGTTTATCCCCCGGCTCCGCCCCCGTGGAGCGGCAACAAAGGCCGCACAGCCGGCAAGCCCCCATTCGGGCCGCGTTTCGGCCCAGTCGCCGCCACGGTGGCGCAGTGTTTCGGGCGCGTCTGCCGCCCCCGGCACCAGCGCCGCACGTTCGGCCCGCGTCTTCCGCGATGCCGTGGCCAGCGCCTGCCGAAGCCTGCCCAGCAAGGCGGGATCGGCCGCCCGGGCCGAGGATGCAAACAGCGTCACATCATCGGAAACCGTATCGTGAAGGCCCGCGGCAAAGACGGTATCTTCCGGGATCACGATGCTTCTTTCCGCCAGCCCCGCACGGACCTCGGGGTCGTTCAGAAGGCCTGCAAGCGCCCGGGCATTCACCTCGCCCGAATGGCCGCCACAGGCACCGCATTGCAGGGCGCTGGCATGGGGGGCGTTTGTCACATGCGCGCCATGGCCGCAAAAGACGACCAGCCGGCCAAAGCGTCTGGTCATCGACATGGCTGCCAGCACCTTGGCTGCCGTGGCGATCCGGTCTTCGGGGCCAAGCGCCAGCACCGGTTCGGGGTCGGGGCCCGGGCGGGTGCCAAGGCCAAGGCTGTCACGCACCAGCTTGCCCAGATAGATCGGTCCCGCCGCCTCGACAAAAGCAAAGGCGGAAACGCTGGCCGCCTTGAACCGGCCCCAGGCCCTTGTGGCGCGCAGGGCGATCCGCCGGGCACCGTCCTCTGCCGCGGGGGTGACGGTGGTGCTGGTCACAGCGGGCGAAAGCAGCACCGGCGCCCGTGCCTCGTCCAGATCAGAGGCGGGGGAGCGGTGGCTGATCGGCAGGCCGAAGAAGCCGGCAAAGCCGATCGTCTCTACTTCCGGGTCCGCCGCTTCCAGCGCCCGCCGCAGCACTTCGGACCGCACATCGATGCAGAAGGCCATCTGGATCAGTGGCCGGTCGGGCAGGGGGGCGGGCGTGGCCTGCGCGGCCATGGCCGCCACCAGCCCCCGCTCGGCCGACCGTTCCAGCGCATCCTGCAACACGGCATCGATCTGCACCTGCCGCGATGGCACCAGCGGGGCGGCAAAGCCTGCCCGCGCCCTCTGCCATTCCTGCGCCAGATCTTCCCTGAAGGCGCGCAGGATCAGCGCGTCCCAGACCAGCCGGATCGTCAGCATCTCGAACCCCAGAGAGGTATGCCCGCCTTGGCGCCGCGTGGCCCAACCCAGACCCTGCGCGTGATGCGCCCAGCCCGAAAGCGTGGCCAGAAGGCGCTGGAAGTACATTTCCGCCTCGCAAGGGGAAAGTTCCAGCATCCGGCAGGCTTCGGCAAAGGCCACCCGTGGCTCATCGGCCAGTTCCGCGACCCATGCCGAAAACCGGGCCAGCCCGGCGATCGCCGGCGTCAGGTCGCGCCGGGCAAAGCCGCGCCATGCGGCATAGGCAGATTGCCCCGAGGTCGGCCAGAACGCCTGCCCCGCATCGAAATGCCCCGCGGCCCAGGTGCCGATCCGGTCGGCGACAAGCTCTGCCCAATCCGTTCCAAGGGTCTGGCTTGCAAGGTCGGCCACCGTGGGCAGGGGTTTGTGATCTGCCTCGGGGGAATGGGCGCCGGCAAGCACTTCTGCCAGAGGCAGGCCCGCCGCCATTGCGGCTGCGGCCAGATCATCCCGGCTTATCCGGCCCGCGGTGATCCGGGCGGCAAGATCGGCCCGCGTGGCGAAAGCCCGGGTGCCGGTGGTGCGCAGCAGCCTTTCGGCAACAAGGGCGCGATCATCCCCGATATGGCCAAGGTAAGGGTTCACGGCAACCGTGGCGGTCAGCGGAAAGGCCGGGGGGGTTCTGCCAAGGGCCGTCTCGGCGGCAGACAGCAACTCCAGCACCGGGCCGGGAAAGTGAAGGAACTGGTGGGGCATGGGATCATCCTTTCCGGGGCTGCCACCGGCCGGTGATCCGGTCGGTCAGCGCGTTGATGTAAAGGCCGTTCAGCAGGTGGACGCGCATGCCCGTCACGGCGGGGTGGCGCGCCCAGAGCGCAAAGGTTGCCTGGGCAAAGGCCGCAAGGCCAAAACTTGCCAAAGCCAGAAGGATCGTGGCCCACATCAGCCCGTCAGGGCTGGGGGGCGGGGGCAGGGTGCCGGCCGAAACCGTCTTCATCACCCATTGCAGCGTGAAATAGGACAATGTGGCCGCCAGAGACATGGCCAGCGTGCGCTGGGTCAGGGCACGGGGGGCAAGGTCGGCCAGTCCTTGCGCGATCAGATATGCCACGCCGAAGATCAGGATCGCACCAAGGGCGGCCTCTTGCGGCGGCTTCTGGAACAGGCCGAACAGGCTGCCCACCCCCAGAAAGACCACGACCGACAGGCCGAAGGCGCGCGCCACGGCACCCACATCGGGCACCGCCACCGGCCCGGGCCGGCGGATCGCGGCCACGGTCTGCACCGCGCTGCCCGCCGAAAGGAAGGCATGTGACTTGTAAAGCGAATGTGCCACGATGTGCAGAAGCGCCAGCGGGAACAGCGCCAGACCGCATTGCAGCACCATGAACCCCATCTGCGCGCAGGTAGACCAGACCAGCGCTCCCTTGACGCTGGGTTGGGTCAGCGCGATGGCCGCGGCACACAGCGCGCTGAACCCTCCCAAAAGTGCCGCCACCGCCAGCACCCCCGGCGCCGCCAGCATCACATCGGCAAAGCGGATCAACAGGAACCCGCCCGCATTGATGATCCCGGCGTGCAGCAGCGCGGAAACAGGGGTTGGCGCCTCCATCACCTCGGTCAGCCAGCCCTGAAAGGGGATCAGCGCCGAGGCCATGACGGCAACAATCAGGATCAGGCCCGCCGCCAGCGTCAGCATGCCCGAAGACGGCGCACCGGCTGCGGCCTGGGCAATGGCGGCCAGATCGGCGGTGCCGAACGTCAGCCACAGAAGAGCCATGGCTGCCACCAGCGCCAGCGTTGCGGCAACAGTGATCAGCCGTTTCTTCATCGCCGCCCGCCGCGCCAGCGGCCGGTCGGGATAGAACAGGATCAACTGGTTCAGCGCCAGAGACATGATCAGCCAGCCTGCCAGCAGATGCAGCAGGTTGCCCGCGCTGACCAGCAGAAGCACCCCTGCCAGCGTGACCGACATCCAGCCCATGAAGG
>JALQTL010000047.1 GCA_023260935.1 Paracoccaceae bacterium | reverse complement strand
TGGCCCAGCACAAGGTGTCGGGCATGGTCTATAACGGCTGGCTCGGCCACCGGCTTCTGTTCACGGAACAGGATTGCATCATGTGCCCGCTGCCGCTGTTCCATGTCTTTGCGGCCTATCCCATCCTGATGTCGGTCATTGCTTCGGGCTGCCATGTGGTCTTCCCCACGCCTGCGGGCTATCGCGGCGAAGGCGTTTTCGACAACCTGTGGAAGCTGATCGAGCGCTGGCGCTGCACCTATCTGATCACGGTGCCGACGGCGCTTTCCGCGCTGATGCAGCGCCCGATCAACGCCGATATCTCCAGCCTCAAGAACGCCTTTTCCGGCTCGGCGCCCTTGCCGATCGAGCTTTACAACCGCTTCAAGAAGGAAACGGGGATCGAGATCGTCGAAGGCTATGGCCTGACGGAATGCACCTGCCTTGTCTCCATCAACCCGCCGGGCGGCACCAAGAAGATCGGCTCGGTCGGTCTGCCGTTCCCCCATACCCATGTGCGCATCCTGCAAGGCACGCCGGACGGGTTCCGCGAATGTGCGGTGGACGAGATCGGAGAGATCTGCGTTGCCAATCCCGGTGTCTATGAGGGCTCCACCTATACCGAGGCCGACAAGAACCGCGATCTCTTTGCCGAAGGCCGCTTCCTGCGCACCGGCGATCTGGGGCGGATCGACGCCGATGGCTATATCTTCATCACCGGACGGGCCAAGGATCTGATCATCCGCGGCGGCCACAACATAGACCCCGCGATCATCGAAGAGGCTCTGATGGGTCATGAGGCGGTGGCCTTCGTCGGTGCCATCGGCCAGCCCGATGTCCATTCGGGCGAATTGCCCTGCGCCTATGTCGAACTGGTCAAGGGCGCCAGTGCGGGCGTGGATGACCTGATGGATTACGCCGCCCACCACATTCACGAACGCGCAGCCTTGCCCAAACATATCGAAGTGCTGCCCGAACTGCCCAAGACGGCCGTGGGCAAGGTCTTAAAGCCCGATCTGCGCCGCCTTGCGATCACCCGCGTCTTCGACGCCGCCTTGGCCGAGGCAGGCCTGCCCGCCCGCGTGGTTTCGGTTGCCGAAGACAAGAAACGCGGTCTGGTGGCACGGCTTGAAAAATCCGGCCCCGTGGACGAGGAGAAACTCCGCGCCGTCCTCGGCGCCTTCACAAATCCCTGGGAATGGGCGGCCTGACGCGAAACTTTCCGCCAGCCTGTCTTTCATCTGTTCATAAATATCCCGGGGGGGCCGGGGGGCTGGCTCCCCGGTTCTGCCGCCAGAGCCCGCGCCAGCGATGACAGGCGCGAACCCCTTGCGCGCCTACGCAGCCGTGACCGCCGCTTACTGGGCCTTCATGCTGTCGGACGGTGCGCTGCGGATGCTGGTTCTCTTGCACTTCAATTCGCTCGGCTTCACGCCGATCCAGCTGGCATGGCTTTTCCTGCTTTATGAGGTTGCCGGGATCGTCACCAACCTTGCTGCCGGCTGGCTGGCGGCACGCTTTGGCTTGGCCGCCACGCTTTTCGCGGGCCTTGCGCTGCAGATCGGGGCGCTGGTCGCGCTGGCACAGCTTGACCCCTCTTGGGGCGTTGCAGCCTCCGTCACCTTTGTGATGGCGGTTCAGGGCGTGTCTGGGGGGGCCAAGGACTTGGCCAAGATGTCGTCGAAATCCGCGGTCAAACTGCTGGCACCCAAGGAAGACGGCGGCCTTTTCCGCTGGGTCGCTGCCCTGACCGGGTCAAAGAACGCGGTCAAGGGGCTGGGCTTCTTCCTCGGCGCGGCGCTTCTGGCGCTGGCGGGGTTTCAGGCGGCTGTCTGGGGCATGGCCGGGGTGCTGGCGGCCATCCTGCTGGCCGTCGTCCTGTTTCTGCCAGCGGGCCTGCCCGGGCGCATGAAGTCCGAAGACGCCTGGGCCGGCTGGCGGTCAAAGGATCCGCAGGTAAACCGTCTGAGCCTTGCACGCATGTTCCTTTTCGGAGCGCGTGACGTCTGGTTTGTCGTTGGCATCCCGGTCTATTTCCAAGCCGTTCTGTCGGACGGCACGGTCGAAGGGCGACGCGAGGCGTTTTTCCTGATCGGCAGTTTCCTTGCGCTCTGGATCATCGCCTATGGTGCGGTGCAGGCCTTCGCGCCCCGGATCCTGGGTGGCAAGGGCCAGCCACAGGCGGAAACGACCCGAAGGGCGATCCGCTGGGCGGGCCTTCTGGTGCCGATCCCGTTCCTGCTGGCCGCTGCGGCATGGGCGGTGGGCGAACCCACACCCGCCCTGACGGCAACGCTGGTTCTGGGCCTTCTGCTTTTCGGCTTCGTCTTTGCGGTGAATTCCTCGGTCCATTCCTATCTGATCCTTGCCTTCGGATCGGCGGAGCGGATCACACGGGACGTTGGCTTTTACTATATGGCCAACGCGGCTGGCCGGCTGATCGGCACGTTACTTTCCGGCCTCAGCTACCAGATCGGCGGTCTGCCGCTTTGCCTTGCGACGGCGGGGGGCATGGCCATGGCAAGCTGGCTTGCCGCCCGGCGCCTTTGTGCCGGCTGATCTGCGCGCGTTCCTTCGGCACCGTGTAAAAGATCGGTTTCGTCTCTGCCGTGGCGGCCTGCGCTGCCACGGCAGAGGCCGGTTTCAAAGTGCGCCGATCCGTTGCACGGTTTCTTCCGTGGTCCACAGCGCATTGGCGATGTAGCGGAAGTTGATCAGGGCGGCCAGATAGCCATCGCCTTCCGGCAGCTTTGCCGCCGCTGTGGCGTCGCTGACAATCGCCACCTCAAAGCCCATTTCCAGCAGTTCGCGCATATGCGCCTCGACGCACAGATTGGCCGACATGCCGACAAGGATCACCTGGTCCACGCCATGCTTGCGCAGTTGCAGGGCAAGGTCGTTCTGTTCGGGACCATAGACCTTGTGCGGCGAGGTAACGATGGTCTTGCCGTCGTGGATGAACTCCTTGTATTCGGGCATGAAGTCCGCATCCGAGTTTTCAAAGCCTTCCAGATCGGTCGGGCCCTTGCGGTCGAACATGCCGATGGCGTGCATCAATTTTTCCAGCGCACCTTCGAATTTCCAACCCTTGTCAGTGGGATAGTAATAGTGCGGGGAAACCGCCACCACCAGATCAGCCGCCTTGGCCGCGCGGAACAGGCGGCCGATGTTGGCAACGGTATCATGTTCGGTGACGCTTTCGCCGACCACGCCCCAGGTCACGCCATCAGGGCTGAGAAAATCGATCTGCGGGTCGGTGACCACCAGGGCCACGCGGCCCTTCGTCAGCACCATGTCGGAAGGCGGCAGCGCGGGTTCCGCGGGCGGGACATAGGGGCCTGCCGTCTCTGCGCGCGCATCGCCGGGCAGGCTGACGGCACCAGCGGCAAGGGTTGTCGCGCCCACACCCAGCAGGGCCTGCCGGCGGTTCACGCGGGGTTCACGGTCGCGGGGGTGATGATGATCATGGATATCGCACATGTGAGTTTTCCTTTCCTTTGTCGATGCTGTCCAGGTAAACACCTGAATGTTCGAAATCGTCTTGAAGATGTGCGAAAGGCCGATGATGCTGCTGGATGAGGTGCTGTCGGCAATGACGATTGATGTCGAGCTCTTCTCGCTTTGCCAGATGGCGCCGCGGGGCTGGCTTGACATGCCCAATTCCGGCTCTGCCAGCCTGCATCATGTGATGAACGGCAGCGGTGCGCTGCATCTGGGGAAGGGGCGGTCCTACCCGTTGACGGCGGGTGATCTGGCCCTTGTGCCTGCGGGCGCGCGCCATTCCATCGGGGCGCTGGACGGGCGCTTTGTTTCCTTCGCCAATTGCCAGCCGGCAGAACTGGGGCTGACGCACCATCGCACCGGACCGGAGGGCGAAGACGAGGGCCTGATGGTGCTATGTGCCCGGCTTTCCGTGGGGCTGCACGGGGCGGGCACGGTGATCGATCTGCTGCGGGGGCCAGTGGTTGAACCGGCAGGGGCGACACATCTGATCGCGCTGATTGTCGCGGAACTGACGCAGCCGGCCCCGGGATCGCGGGCCCAGATCAAGGCGCTGCTCTTGTATCTGATCGTGGCGGCCTTGCGCCGCAGTGCCGCCCGCCACGATCCGGGCACGGACTGGCTGGTGGCGCTTGCCGACCGAAGGCTTTGGCCAGCTCTGGCCGCCGTAATCGCCAACCCGGGTGCAGATCACAGCGTTGAATCGATGGCCGACACCGTGGGAATGAGCCGGGCCCGGTTTGCCGCACGGTTCCGCGAAAGCTTCGGCACCAGCCCGATGCAGATCGTGCGTGACCTGCGGCTGCAACATGCCGCCCGCCTGCTGCTGGACGGGACGGAAGGCATCGCGCGGGTGGCGGAACGGGTGGGGTTTTCCAGCCGAAGCCATTTTTCTCAGGCGTTCGAGGCCAGATATGGCATCAGCCCGGGACGGTATGGCCGTGCTGCCGGGGTGGCAGAGGGCCCGGGCTTGGGGCTTACAGGCAAACGCCCGGCCTGATGGGCCGGGCGCAAGGACCGATGCCGTCAGCGGTGCGGATCATCCGGGGCTTGTCCCGGCGGGCGGGGCCGTGCTTCCAGCTCCGCGATCCGGCGCGACAGAATTTCCGTCGCCGCCGTGACCTGATCGGTCGAGACGCGGGGCGTGATGTGTTGCGGGCAGTTCCAGTCAAAACCTTCAACCGAAATAACGATGCCGCGTTCCACCCTGGCCCGGTAATCGGGCATTTCCAGCCGGGCCAGAAGGGCGGCGTCATTGGGGCCGATGATCCGCGCCCTGCCAAACAGTTTCAGACGGGACCGTCCGGCATAGTCCATGAAAAACAGCGAAACGCGGTTGTTGGTCTGAAGGTTGCCGATGCTGACATACTGCCGGTTACCCCGGAAATCGGCAAAGCCCAGCGTGCTGTCATCCATCACCCGCACAAATCCGGCCGGACCGCCGCGATGTTGAACATAGGGCCAGCCAGTTTCCCCCACCGTGGCCATATAGAACGAATCCCGCCCCGTGATGAAGGCGGCTTCGGCATCGCTCAGCCGGGTGTTCAGCGCTTCTGGCGCCTCGGACATCCGGGCATAAGCGGTCCGGCTGCCCATATCGGTCTGAAGTCGTTTCACGGTATCCGTAAAGGCGATATCGGCAAATCCGTGCGGCATGGCATCCTCTGCTTTCGGGTGTCAAAGGCCAAGATCGGTCAGGCCAGGGTGATCCGCGGGCCGCGGCCCCTGTGGCCAGCGGAACTTTCGGTCCGCTTCGGCAATCGGCTGATCGTTGATCGAGGCAAAGCGCAGGCGCATCAGGCCCAGAGTATCGAATTCCCAGTTTTCGTTGCCATGGCTGCGATACCACTGGCCGCTGTCATCGCGCCATTCATAGGCAAAGCGCACGGCAATCCGGTCTGCCCCATGGGTCCAAAGCTCTTTGATCAGGCGGTATTCAGCCTCGCGCTGCCACTTGCGGGTCAGGAAGGCTTCGATCTCGGCCCGGCCCTGTGGAAACTCTGCGCGGTTGCGCCAGCGACTGTCGGGGGTATAGGCCAGCACCACGCGTGACGGGTCGCGCGAATTCCACGCATCTTCGGCCAGACGTACCTTGCGGATGGCGTCCTCGGTCGAAAATGGCGGCACGGGGGGGCGGGCGGTATCGGGCATTGGGGGGCGGGTCATGTGGGCCTCTTTGGGAAAGAAGGGTCCGGTGAAGCGATGGCACCACACCGGACCGGGGGTCAGGCGGCGGTCTTCAGGTCAACCTTCGGGAAGTCGATCTCTACCTGGGTTGCCTTGCCCAGAAGGTTGGTGAAGATGTTCATCGCGACATGGGTGATGATTTCGATGATCTCGCCATCGGAATGCCCGGCGGCGCGCACTGCTTCCACCTCAGCCGCCGTGACCTGTCCCGTGTGGGCGACAAGCGCGCGGGCAAAGGTCAATGCAGCGGCGGCCTTGCTGTCAGAAGACCGACCGGCGCGGTTGGCCAGCATTTCATCGGCATCAAGGCCGGCCTTGCGGCCAATCGCAGTATGGGCCGAAACGCAATACTGGCAGGCGTTTTGTTCTGCGACGGCAAGGGCGATCCGTTCGCGCGTCCGGGCGTCCAGAAGGCCCGCGCCAGCAATACCGTGCAAGCCCAGAAATGCCTGAAGGGCCGCCGGGGAATTGGCCAGCACACGGATGAAATTCGGCACCATGCCAAGGCCGGCCTGAACGGCGTCCAGCAGGGTCTTTGCCTCTCCCGAGGCGGTTTTGGGGTCTATGACGGCAACGCGGGACATGGAATTTTCCTTTCCTGAAGCAATGGCGGCCCCCATGCGGTGCCGCTTGGCCATAGAATGAACATTTGCGTCAGAAAGAATAATTGGCGATATTTGAAATCCATTATTGCGTAGAGTGGAATTATGGCGGATCGTCTGCAAGAGATCGAAGTTTTTGTCGCGGTGGCGGATGCGGGCGGTCTTTCCCGTGCGGCAGCGCGGATGCGGCTGTCTGCCCCGGCAGTGACCCGCGCCTTGGCCGCGCTGGAAGACAGGCTTGGCGTGCGCCTGTTCAACCGCACCACGCGCAGCCTGACCCTTACAGAAGCGGGGGCCCGGTTTCTTGAAAGCGCGCGCCGCATCCTTGCCGATCTGGAAGACGCCCGGAACGTGGCCATGGGCGCCTCTGCCGTGCCGCAGGGTCATTTGTCGATTACCGCATCGGTCACTTTCGGGCGGGCGATTCTTGCGCCGATCGTTTGCAGCTTTCTGGAACGCTACCCGCGTGTCAGCGTTTCGCTGATGCTTCAGGACAGGATCACGAACCTTGTGGATGAAGGCCTTGATCTGGCTGTACGGATCGGGGATCTGCCCGATTCATCGCTGATCGCGCGCAGGCTGGGCGCGGTGCGCCGTGTGCTGGTGGCCAGCCCCGGCTACCTTGCGCGCCATGGCGCCCCGGCCACCCCGGCCGATCTGAAGCACCATGCCATCATCGCCTTCACCGGGCTGATGCCGATGCGCGAGTGGCGCCACCACGATGGCGTCCGCCATGTCAGCACGCCGCTTGCCCCGGCTTTCGAGATCAATGACGCGCTGGCCGCCTTGCAGGCAGCGAAGCAGGGTCATGGCATTGCCCCCGCCCTTTCCTACATGGTCCACGAAGATATCCGCGATGGCAGCCTTGTGGAAGTGGCGCCGGGCGGCCCGCAGCCGGATCTGGCGGTCCAGATTGTCTATCCGCATTCCCGGCTTGTGGCGCCCAAGGTGCGCGGCTTTGTCGATTTCGCCGCCCCCGTGATTGCGGCAGAGCTTGAACGGATCGCCCTGCCTGTGCCGCATCCCTAGCCGAAAGGCCCTGCCCCGTCAGGCGGCATCAAGCCGTACCAGACCCTGAACCAGCGACTCTCGCGACAGGCGATAGCATCTGGCGACCTCGGGCACGGAAACGGCAATGCTGCCCGCTGCGGCATGGCGTTCGCCATCCTGACAGATGCGCGCCAGATCTGTCAGCCCAAGGTTCAGCGCGCTGCCCTTCAGGCAGTGAAGATCACTTTCCAGCGAAGCGGCATCACCCGCGGCGCCCAGACGGGCAATCACCTCGTCTGCCTCATCAAGAAAAAGGTGAAGAACCTCGTTGAAGTCCTCGTTTCCGATTTCTTGTCGCAACTCACATACTCGATCCCAGTCTACCACAACCCTGCCCCCACTTCCGGCGGCCCACATCTACCGCGCCCCTGAGTTTTCACCCACGAGGTTGCCGCGTGCTTACCGGATGATGGCAGGCCGGGGGCCGATCCTGAAAATTCGAAGGTTCACCTCTCGTTGATCTTTGCGCGCTTGAGTGGGCGATGGCCTGACAGGGACTGTGGCATGATCGGTGGGACGGCATTACCGGAACTGGGCGGCACCGCCGCGCATCAGCAGCCCTTGCGGGTGCTGGTGGTGGATGACAGCAAGGCACAGCGCAAGCTGCTGGCCATGTCGCTGTCCCGCTGGGGCTTTGCGGTGACCGAGGCGGTTTCCGCCGAAGAGGGGCTGGCGCTTTGTGGCACGCAAAGCTTTGACATCATCCTGTCGGACTGGATGATGGATGGCATGTCAGGGCTGGAATTCTGCCGCACCCTGCGCGGTCTGGGGCATGAGGATTACGCCTATTTCATCCTGCTGACATCGAAATCCGAAAAGGCCGAGATCGCCAACGGGCTGGAGGCGGGGGCCGATGACTTCCTGACAAAGCCCGTGACTGCTGATGAATTGCGTGCCCGCCTTCGCGCGGGTGAAAGGATCATCGCCATGCAGCAGGAACTGGTGGCCAAGAACCGGCTTCTGGGCGCCACTGTGCAGCAATTGCGCCGGGCGCATGATGCACTGGGCCGCGATCTGGTGGAAGCCCGGCGCCTGCAACAGGCACTGGTGCGCGACAGGTTCCGCGACTGGGGTTCCGGGGCCGTCACCCTGTTCCTGCGTCCTTCGGGGCATGTGGGCGGTGATCTGGTTGGGTTCTTTGAAATCGGTGAGGGCCGGGTAGGGATCTATTCCGTGGATGTGTCGGGGCATGGTGTTGCCTCGGCCATGATGACGGCGCGGCTGGCCGGGTATCTTTCCGGGCAGGTGCCGGGCCAGAACCTTGCCCTGCGGCCGATGCCGGATGGCCGTCCCGGCAGCTGGCCACCCGAAGATGTGGCCGCCCGCCTGAACCGGACCATGCTGGAAGACCTGCGCGTGGATCAGTATTTCACCATGGCCTATGCCGAAGTTTCGCTTGCCGATGGCCATCTTTCGCTGGTGCAGGCGGGGCATCCCCACCCGCTGATCCTGCGCGCCGATGGCGGGGTGGAACGGCTGGGCGATGGCGGCCTGCCCATCGGCCTGATCGCCGAGGCACGGCATGACCGTGTGGATGCCCGGCTGAACCCCGGCGACCGGCTTTTGCTGCTGTCGGATGGGTTTACCGAATGTCCGGGCCGCGATGGGGCCGAACTGGGCGAGGACGGGCTGATTGCCCTTTTGCGTCTGAACCGCCACCTTGCCAGCCAGCAATTGCTGGATGCGCTGGTCTGGGATCTGGCCGCCTATCAGGGAAGCGAGGACTTTCCCGACGATATCTCGGGCCTTGTTTTCGATTACCGGGGAAGCTGAAGCGCGCGGAACAGGAAGGCACGGTCGCCGTCATTGCCCAGCAATTCCAGCCCCGATATCGCCGGCATCCAGACCGCGGTATGGCCCGGCTCTGTCGGGTCGCTGATCTGGCGGACGGGTCGGGCCAGATAGATCGTGCAGATCTTTTCGGCCCATTTGTCGTATTCCGGCATATAGGTGAACCGCCGAAACGCGCCCAGACGGTAGCGGATGGCGATCCGCCAGCCGGTTTCCTCGAACACTTCGCGGTGCAGGGCGGCCACGGGATGCTCGCCAGCATCAATGCCTCCGCCGGGCAGTTGAAACTCGGGTGTCGGCGCCTCTTGATGGGTTGCCAGAAGCTGGCCCCGGTCAAGGATGACGGCATAGACCCCGGGCCGCGGCCGATAGGTCTTGCCCGGTTTTACCGCCTCTCCATACCGCCGCATCCGTTCTGCCCCTTGGTCCTGAGGTTGCCCTGCCTATATAGGCACGGTATGCCAAGACTGGCACTTCAAGGAAACCCCATGACTTCCGGTTCACAAATCGCCTGGGACGATACCGTCCTGCCGTTTCAGCTTGACCGTTCGGATATCCGTGGCCGCGTCGTGCGGCTGGACGGTGTTCTGGAACAGGTGCTGAAACAACATAATTATCCGCCCGTGATCGAGGCGCTGGTGGCCGAGGCCGCCTTGCTGACCGCGCTGATCGGCCAATCCGTCAAGCTGCGCTGGAAACTGAGCTTGCAGATTCGCGGCAAGGGTCCGGCCCGGCTGATCGCCACCGATTACTATGGCCCGTCCGAGGATGGCCAGCCCGCACGCATCCGCGCTTACGCCAGCTATGATGCCGAGGCGCTGGACCTTGGGGCGCAGCCCTTCAGCCAGATTGGCGAAGGCTATTTCGCCGTCATGGTGGATCAGGGTCAGGGCATGCTGCCCTATCAGGGCTTCACCCCGATCACCGGCGGGTCGCTTTCCGCCTGCGCCGAAACCTATTTCGCGCAATCCGAACAACTGCCGACGCGCTTTGCCCTGACCTTCGGAAAAAGCAGCGAGCCGGGCAGGGTGGCGCATTGGCGCGGCGGCGGCGTGATGTTGCAGCACATGCCCAAGGCCGGCGAAGGCGTGGCGGTCGAGGCTGGAAGCGGAGAAGGGGGCCTGCTGAGCCATGTCGACATCCTTTCCGGGGATGAGGGCGAGGATTGGACCCGCGCCAACCTTCTGCTTGATACGGTCGAGGATCTTGAACTGATCGGGCCGCAGGTCACGCCTTCGGACTTGCTGATCCGGCTGTTCCACGAAGAAGGGCCGCGCGTGTTTGATGCGCAGCCCTTGCGGTTCGGCTGTTCCTGTTCGGAAGAAAAGGTGCGCCAGACGATGTCGATCTATTCCCAGAAGGATATCGCCAAGATGCTGGCGCCGAACGGGATGGTTACGGCCGATTGCCAGTTCTGTAGCGCCCATTACGAACTGGAGCCAAAGACCCTTGGCTTCGAGGCAACGAATGACTGAACTGGATCGCCTGCTTGCAGCCTTGCAGCGGCCGGCGGGCGATTCGTCCGATTTCGATCTGAACCCCGGCATCAAGCTGCCGGAAGGGCGCGTCTTGCGTCCGGCGGCTGTGCTGGTGGCGGTATGGCTGCGCCCCGAAGGACCGCGGCTTTTGCTGACAAAGCGTGCCTCGCACCTGAAGCACCATCCGGGGCAGATCGCGTTTCCGGGGGGAAAGGTGGACGCCGCCGATCCCTCGATCGAGGCGGCGGCCCTGCGCGAGGCGCATGAGGAAATAGGGCTGCCCCCGGGGCGGGTGCAGGTGATCGGCCGGCTTCCCACCCATGAAACCGTGACCTCTTTTTCCATCACCCCCGTTCTGGGCCTGATCGAGGGCGATTTCCATCCCGTGCCCGAGGCGGGCGAGGTGGAAGAGGCGTTCAGCGTGCCTTTGGCGCATGTGCTGGACCGCAGCCGGTTCAGCGTGGAGCGTCGCCGCTGGCTTGGCCAGTGGCGCAACTATTATGCAGTGCCCTGGGGCCCCTATTACATATGGGGTGCCACGGCGCGGATTCTGCGGGGTCTGGCCGAAAGGGCCGCACAATGAACGTCATAGCCGGAAGGATCGCCGGTGATTGGCTGGGGCATCCGGGTACGCAGGCGTTGTGCGCGGCGCTGGAAGCGGCGGGTCACCGGTATAGGCTAGGTCGATCAGATCGCCGCCCATGGTGCCCTGCACGATGCCATCCCCCCCAGGCGGCGGGGGCGGCGTGTTATCGACCGTCTCCGAGATCGAG
>JALQTL010000014.1 GCA_023260935.1 Paracoccaceae bacterium | reverse complement strand
ACAGCACGCCGCCTAAGCCGGAGCCGGTGCCAACTGCATCGGCACCCGTTTCCAGCGTGGTAGACGCAGACGACTTCGGCTTCTAAGATAACAAGCTCCACGCCTGCTTCGGCGGGCGTGGTTATAACAAAAGTTTGAACGTGAAGTGGCGAGGAGTATATGAAGATATGCTTAGTGTGCTATCTTAAACTAGAAGAAAATTGAATTTGAATAATAGTTTGTTAGATAATGAATGTCTGGTAATTTAAAATGGCTCCTGTGAATAACCACTAAGAAATCCTAACCATATAAAAACTTTCCCAAATACTCCCGCCGGAGGCGTTGCAAGGGCCGGACGCCTGGCCGTTCCAGTGCCTTGCAACTTGCCACCTCAGTCCGCCGCGCGCAGAACCTGGGCCGGGCGTGCGGCCAGCGGGCGCAGTGCGAAGAGAAGACCCGCGCCCAGTGTTGCGATGACCCCACCCAGAACGATGGCCAAGGCCGATACCGGCTCAAAGCTGTAATCGGTCTCCATCACGAAGGTCATGACAGCCCAGCCTGCAAGCCCGCCCGCCACGATGGCAACGCCCCCTGCCGCCGCCCCCATCAGGGCCGAACGAAGGGCGAAGCTGGCAAGGATGCGGCCGCGCGTGGCCCCCAGCACCTTCAGCACCGAAGCTTCGTAGATGCGCGCCCTTTCGCCGGCCGCTGCGGCACCGATCAGCACCACGAAGCCGGTCAGAAGGGTGGCAGCCGCCGCCCAGGCGGTTGCCGTGGCGATGGCTGAAAGGGCCTCGGCCACGCGGTCGATGGCATCTTTCACCCTTACAGCGGTAACGTTTGGCATGGATCTGGAGATGTCGCGCAGGATCGCCGCCTCGGCCTGGGGTTCGGCATAGACGGTGGCGATATGGGTGTGCGGCGCGCCTTGCAGGGCGGCGGGGTTGAAGGTCATCACGAAGCCCATGCCGGCACTGGAAAAATCAACCTGCCGGAAGCTGGTGATCCGCGCCGTGATATCCCGGCCAAGGATGTTGACGGTGATTGTATCGCCCAGCTTCAGGCCGATCTCGCCGGCCTCTTCCTGCGCGAAGCTGACCTGCGGCTCGCCCGTGTAGTCAGCGGGCCACCATGTACCTTCGGTCACCGTGGTCCGCGCATCGGGTTCGGCGGCATAGGTCACGCCACGATCGCCCCGCACGACCCAGTGTTCGCCCGCCACATCACGGGCGTTCCGGCCATTGATCTGGGTCACAACGCCGCGCAGCATCGGCGCAGAGTCGACGCGGCTGACAGCCGGATCGCCACGCGTGCGTTCCAGAAAGGCGTCGATCTGATCGGGCTGGATATCGACGAAGAAGAATGACGGCGCGCGCTCTGGCAGATCGGTCTGGATGGCGCTGCGCAGGTTGGCATCGATCTGACCCACCGCCGCCAGCACACTGAGCCCGAGGCCCAGAGACAGCACGACAGAGCTTGCCTCGGCCCGGGGGCCACCAATGGCCGAAAGGGCCAGCCGCAGGGCTACCCGCCCGCGGGCAAGGGAGGAGCGCGCCAGCCGTGCTGCGCCCTTACGCAAGCCAAAGGCGGCAAGCGCCAGCACCAGAAGGGCCGCGGCGACGCCCCCGGCAGAGCCAAGCGCCAGTTCCGGCACGCCGGAAAACAGGACGGCCCCGCCCACCAGCAGCCCCAGCAGCGCCAGCACAGCCATTGCGGCAGTCCAGCCGGCCCAGCCATCCCGCCCCGCCCCGCGATAAAGCGCGGCCGCCCGCACCGCACGGGTCCGGGCAAGGGGCCAGAGCGTGAACAGAAAGGCCGTGACAAGCCCGTAGAAGGCCGCCTCGATCAGTGGCAGGGGATAGGGTGCAAAGACCACCGGCAGCGGCAGGACCGAGGTGATGACCGGCGCCAGCAGCAGCGGCAGACCGGCGCCAAGGATCAAGCCGATCACCACCCCGATCCCTGCCAGAATGGCAATCTGAAGCAGATAGATGCGAAAGATCGTGCCACCTTCGGCCCCCAGCGTCTTGAGCGTGGCAATGGTGGCGATCTTGCCTTCCAGATAGGCCCTGACCGCCGCCGACACGCCAACCCCGCCAACCGCAAGCCCGGCCAGGCCGACAAGGATCAGGAAAGACCCCATCCTGTCGACGAAACGTTCCACCCCCGGCGTGGCGCGGCGGCTGTCTTGCCAACGCATGCCCTTGTCACGGAAGGCCGCCTCTGCATCCGCCTCGGCCGCGGCCAGATCGGTCCCCGCGGGCAACAGCAGCCGGTATTCGGTTTCATAAAGCGACCCGGGCCCGATCAGCCCCGATTGCGCCAGATCGGCTGTCAGGACCATCGTGCGCGGGCCCAGCGTGAAGCCTTGGGTCGCGCTGTCGGGTTCGCGCAGCAAGACCGCCGCCAGCCGGAATTCCTGCAAGCCAAGCCGGAAGCTGTCACCCACGGCAAGGCCAAGGCGATCCACCAGAACCCGGTCCAGCACCGCACCAGGCAGGCCATTCTGGCGCTCAAATGCCTGTGCCAGCGGGATCGGCGGGTCCAGCTCCACCGTTCCAAGAAGCGGATAGGCTGCATCCACCGCCTTCACCTGCGTCAGCGCCGTATCGTCCCCCACCACGGCCATGGACCGGAAATCCACCACTTCCGACAAGGCGGAGGAAATGCTCTTCATGTAAGCGCGCTCGGCTTCATCGGCGAAGCGATAGGTGAATTCCATCTGCGCATCGCCGCCCAGAAGGATACTGCCCTGATCCTTCAACCCCGCCTCGATCGCGGCGCGCACCATACCCACGGCCGCAATCGCCATGACGCCCAGTGCCAGACAGGCCAGAAAGATGCGAAATCCGCGAAGTCCGCCGCGCAACTCGCGCCGCGCAAGCCGCCATGCCAGTGCCAGGCCGGTCATTCCGCGGCCGCCTTCCGGGTGGCGTCTTCCCCGGCAATGCGGCCATCGACCAGCCGCACCACCCGGTCACAGCGCGCGGCCAGTTCGGGCGCATGGGTCACCAGAACCAGCGTGGCCCCATGGCGGTCGCGCAGGCTGAACAGAAGGTCCATGATCGCCTGACCGTTCACCCCGTCCAGATTGCCCGTGGGTTCGTCCGCCAGCAGGATCGCGGGGCGCGGCGCGGCCGCCCGGGCCAGAGCCACGCGCTGCTGTTCCCCGCCCGACATCTGGCGCGGATAGTGATCCTTGCGCGCGCCAAGCCCCACGGCGGTCAGTTCCGCCTCGGCCCGGGCAAAGGCATCCGGCACACCGGCAAGTTCCAGCGGCACGGCCACGTTTTCCAGCGCTGTCATCGTGGGAATAAGGTGGAAAGACTGGAAGACCACCCCCATATTCCCCCTTCGGAACCGCGCAAGCTGGTCTTCGTCCATCGCCGTCATGTCCTGGCCCAATGCCATGACCTGCCCGCCGGTGGCCCGTTCCAGCCCGCCCATCAGCATCAGGAGCGATGATTTGCCAGACCCGGACGGACCCACAAGCCCCAGCGTCTCGCCCCGTGTCACCGTCAGGTCGATCCCTTTCAGGATCTCGACCGGACCGGCGTTCCCTGCCAAGGTAAGCTCTGCCCCTTTCAACGCCAGAACGGCCTGATCCATGTCCATGCTTCCTTCAATTGCCTCACTGGGATATGGCGCAATGCGTCTTGGCCGCAACCTTGTGTTCACGCTGGCGTTATCGGTTTCCGCCGCGCAGGCAGATTCAACCCGTATTCTGGCCTTGGGTGACAGCCTGACAGCGGGTTACGGGCTGATGGATCAGGATGGGCTGGTGCCGCAGCTTAACGCCTGGTTCAAGGCCGACGGCACCGATATCACCGTGGTGAACGCCGGGGTTTCGGGCGATACATCGGCCGGGGGCCTGTCGCGCCTTGACTGGGCGCTGGATGACGGGATCACGGCGATGATGGTGATCCTTGGCGGCAATGACCTGCTGCGCGGTATCGCGCCGCAAGCCACACGCGCCAATCTTGATGCCATCCTGCAAAAGGCACAGGCCCGGGGGCTGAAGGTGCTGCTGGTCGGCATGAAGGCACCGGGGAACTTTGGCCCCGCCTATAAGGAAGAGTTTGACCGGCTTTACCCCGAACTGGCCGAAACCTACGGCGCGCGCCACATCGACAGCTTCTTTGGCCTGCTGGACCCTGATGCGACCGATCCTGCCGCGCTTTCCGCCTTCATGCAGCCCGATGGCATCCACCCCAATGCCGAAGGCGTCAAAAAGATCGTGGCCGCCCTTGCGCCACAGATCAAGGACATGCTGGCCCCGGGCGGTTAGGGGCGTTCCGTTCAGGGCCGGGGCTTGATGAACTCGGCCTCCAGGATCACCTCCACCCGATCACTGACGCCCATGGTGGTGCCGGGGGCCGGAACACCAAAACCCACGCCGAAATCTGACCGGTTGAAGGCGCCGGTGGCCGAAAACCCGACCCGGGCGCCCAGATCCAGCGGCATGTCCTTCCAGCCGCCGTTATAGGTGACAGCCAGGGTCACGGGCCGGGTCACACCATGGAGCGTCAGATCCCCGGTCACATCCGCCGTCCTTTCCCCCGTCAGTACAACGGCGGTCGAGGCAAAGGTGATCTGGGGAAATTCGGCTGCGTTCAGGAATTCGGGGCCCGTCAGCACCGCGTTGAAATCCAGCGCCGGGTCGGGAT
>JALQTL010000442.1 GCA_023260935.1 Paracoccaceae bacterium | reverse complement strand
CGCGGGGGCAACGGTTGCGCACTCATGCGCGCCGAAATCTTGACCCCGCCCGCGTTCCCCCGTAAGCGAGAGGCACTCTGGGGGCCTGTAGCTCAATGGTTAGAGCAGGGCGCTCATAACGCCTTGGTTGGGGGTTCAAGTCCCTCCGGGCCTACCACCCCCCCCCGCCAGTCAGGCACCCTAGCGGTCGATCCGCTGGCCCATGATGGCGATAGCCTGCTGATAGACCTTGGCCGCATTCCATTCCCGGATCACGGCGAAATTCGGCTCTCCCTCCTGATAGCCGGCGCCGCGCTTCCACCCCTTGCGGGCCAGAAAATTTGCGGTCGAGGCCAAGGCGTCGGTCTGGTTCGACAGATCGACCCGGCCATCGCCATTGCCATCCACCCCATAGGTCAGCGCATTGCCCGGAAGGAACTGGGTATGGCCCAGCTCGCCATGCCTGGCGCCCAGGGTTGCGGGGGTAATCGTGCCCTGATCCACCAGCTTCAGTGCCGCAATCAGATGCGGGGTGAAGAAATCACTGCGCCGGCAATCATAGGCCAGCGTGGCAATGGCCGAGACAACATTGGTATCACCCATGAACCCGCCAAAGCCGGTTTCCATGCCATGAATGGCAATGATCACACCGGCCGGCACGCCATACTGACGCTCCAACCCCTCAAAAAGGGCCGCGTTCTTGGCCTTGCGGGCCCGCCCCTGCTTGACGATGGTATCCGCCCCCCGCACCTGAAGGAACTTCTCCAGCGAATACTTGAAGCTTTTCTGGTTCCGGTCCGCCGCGATCGTGGCCTTGGAATAGCTTGTTCCCATCAGCGCATCGATGCCCCTTTGCCTGACCCCGGCCGCTTTGGCCTCGGCTGCCATCTGGGGCTTCCACGCCTGATATTGCCCCCCGGTATCCGAACAGGGCACGGCATGGGCCAAAGACGGAAGGGCAAGAAGCGAAAGGGAAAAGGCAAGGCGAAGGGGAAATGACATTCCGATGCTCCAAAAGGGTTTGTGGCCCAAGTGTACGGGGAAGCCTTTGGCAATCAAGTGCAACTATGGCCCCGCCCCATGATCGGCCGCCCTGCCGGCCCCCTACCCGACAGTCACCCCGAAGATGGCGCCGACGGCGGCGGTGGCGGCCATGGCCAGCGCCCCCCACAGCGTTACCCGTGCCGCACCACGAAGCACACCTGCCCCACCCGCCGATGCCCCAAGCCCCCCCAGCGCGGCAAGGCCGACGATGGCCGAAGCCGCCACCAAGGCGGCAATCTGCGCCTCTGGCACCAGCAGCACCACCAGTAGCGGCAGCACAGCGCCAACCGCAAAGGTCAGCGCGGAAACCAGCGCCGCCTGAATCGGGCGCGCCGTGACAGTTTCAGAAATGCCCAGCTCGTCGCGCGCATGTGCCCCCAGTGCATCGCGCTGGGTCAACTGGATCGCCACCTTGCGCGCCAGATCCTCGTCCAGTCCCCGGTCAACATAGATCCGGGTCAATTCGTCCAGCTCGGCCTCGGGCGTTTCCCGCAGTTCACGGGTCTCCCGCGCAAGGTCCGCCTGTTCGGCATCCGTCTGCGAACTGACCGAAACATATTCCCCCGCCGCCATCGACATCGCGCCCGCCACCAGCCCGGCCATCCCGGCGATCAGAACCTCGGGTTTGCCAGACCCGGCGGCCGCCACGCCAACCACAAGGCTTGCGGTCGAGACAAGGCCGTCATTGGCCCCCAGAACAGCCGCCCGCAACCAGCCGATGCGATGGACCATATGGATTTCAGAATGTGAAAGGCGGCTCATCGAACGGTTCCTTCTGCTGATGAAGGGCTGCCCTCAGGACAAACCCCGAAGCTTTGCGGCTGCGCGATGATGCGGCGCGTCAGGCAAGCGCGCAAGCCGTGCCGGATCATGCCCCCCCGCAGCCCGAAACCGGGTGCCGGATGCTGAAAGATCAGGGCTGTCACGATTCATGCGCCTGCCCCGGCATGGCAGAGCGGGATGGCACGGAAGCACTGGAAAACAGTCGCCCGACACCCACGGCCCTTGCCGCGCCCTCGCCCTCGCGCAGCAGGAACAGCGCATCAAGCCCTGCCTTGCCCGCAAGCTCTGCCCCTGCCGCCACGCCAAGAACCATCAGCGCTGTCGCCCAGGCATCGGCCTCGGCGCAGGTGGCGGCCACCACGGTGACCGAAGCGGGCGGGCTGTTCAGCGGCGCGCCGCGCCTTGGGTCCATCGTATGCGACAGACGGCGCCCCTGCACCTCGACCCAGTGGCGATAATCGCCCGAGGTGGCAACGGCGGCATCCTGAAGGGCCAGAACCGAATGTGTGGCGCGGCGTTCCCTATCAGGCGCCTCGACCGCGATGGACCACGGCTGCCCGTCGGGCCGTAACCCCATCGCGCGCATCTCGCCATCGATCCCGACCAGCGCGTCACCGATACCGTGGCCCGACAGGGTCCGGGCCAGACGGTCAACCCCGTATCCCTTGGCAATCCCGTTCAAATCCAGCGTGATGGCAGCGGATTTGCGCACCTGGTTTGCGTCGATTTCCAGCACCTCATGCGCCGGAACGCGGGGCCGGGCCATAGCCGCGCGGATCGGCTCTGCGCCCGCAGCCTGTAGCCCAAAGCCCCATGCCGCGACGGCATCGCCCATGCCGACATCAAAGGCCCCGCTTGATGCGCGCCCGATCTGAAGGCCAAGGCGCAGCACTTCGGCCAGCTGCGTGGGCACCGCGACCCATTCGCCCACGGGGGCGGCGTTCAGGCGCATCAGGTCACTGGACGGGTTCCAGGTCGACATCTGGCCATCCACCGCATCAACGGCGGCCTGAAGCGCAGCCTGTAGCCCCGCCACATCAAGGTCCGGCGCGGCAAAGAACAGCGCCGACCAGCGCGTGCCCATCGTGGGGCCGTTCAGGGCAAGGCGTTGGCGTTCAGAAGACATCTTCGACATATCGCCCCTCTGCCTTCAGCGCCACGGGCGTCAGCCCCGCCGGCGCAAGGATTTCGGCCAGCGCATCGGCCACGCCCGCCGCCATGTCACACCCGCCGCACACCATGACGCGCGCCCCGTTGCGGACCAGTTCCAGAACCTCGGCCGCTTCGGCGCGCAAGGCATCCTGCACATATTGTGGCCGCGCCCCGCGCGAGATGGCCGTAACCAGCCGGGTCAGCCGCCCCGCTTTCTGCCAGACAGGAAATTCCTGATCGTAAAGGAAATCACTGTCAGGGTGACGCATGCCGAAGAACAGGTGAACCGGCCGGCGGCGCGCATTTGCCCGGACAAATCCGGCAAGCGGCCCGATCCCCGTGCCTGCGCCGATCAGGATCAGCGGCGCACGGCCCCGGTCGGGGTGAAATTCGGGATTGCGCTTCACAAAGGCCGTCACGCTTTCGCCCGGTTCCAAGGCCGTTAACTGGCCTGAACACAAACCGCCCTGATGCTTTTTCACGACGATCTCGATAAAGCCATCGCCCCGCGCCGAAGCCAACGAGTAAAGACGCGGCACCGCGCTGCCCCGGGGCAGGATGCCGATCAGATCGCCCGCGCGGAACCGGGCAAATCCGGCCCCCGTCAGCCGCTGCCACAGCGTGACCGGGGGCAACGCAAAGCGCAGGATGGCGGTGGGGGCCTGCACCTCGGCACCATAATCGCGGCGCGAAACAAGCGTCAGGTTTTGCGTTTTCGGCAGCACAGGCTGGTGCAGCAACTCCAGTTCAAGCCCCATGGCCGCGCCCAACGCCCGGCCCCAGCGCAGGAAATCCTGTGGCGACTGGCGGTCGATGGTGTCAAGCGCCATCAGGGCCGGCCAGCCGCGTGCCCGGGCCACGGCCTCCACCTCATGCGCGAAGGCGCAATAGGCGGGAAAGCTGCGGTCGCCAAAACCAAGCACGGCAAGCGGCACCGCCGGCAAGGGCCCCGCCGCCTGCAACCTGTCCAGAAACCCCTTGGCCGAGGCTGGCGCTGCCCCGTTGCCATAGGTCGCGGCCAGAAGGATGATCCGGGCCGCCCTGCCATAGCGCTCTGGTTGAAAGGCCGACATCGGGCCGACATGCACGCTCTGCCCCGCCTTTGTCAGCGCGGCATGCAACGTTGCGGCAAAGCCCCAGGTGCTACCCCCTTCGCTGCCGACCAGAAGGATCGTCTCGGCCCGGGCCGCGGGCTGATTGCCGCGGATGCGGGGCCGCCCACGCCGACCGGCCAGCCAGACCAGCACGCCCGTCGCCCCCATCACCGGTACGCCAAGTGCCATCAGACCCAGCACAAGGCCCAGCAGCGCCGCCCCCTGCCCTGTGTGCAGCATGTAGATGGTTTCCGAAACGCGCTGCCACCCGGTCAGATCTGCCCAGGCCAGCAGCGCGCCGGTGCCTTGGTCAAGATAACCGGTGCCCGCGTCCGTCTTCAGTGTGAAGACATCCGTGGCATCCCCGGGATAGGGAAAACTCAGCTCGCGCAGGTCCGCCACTGGTGTCTGCTGCAAGCGGGGCATGCTGCCCGGGTCAAACCCCATCTCGCCACTTGTCGCCGCCGGCATGCCCGGCATCGCCCCCCCATCGGGCAAGAGATCGAAGGTGGATGCCGTCATCCACAACGCCGTGGCCGAGGACAGGACAAGGCCGATCACGACCGTGCGCGCGATTTCAACGTGAAGCCGCCCCGTAACAGGGCCGCGCAGGGGCGCGAACCACTGCCGCCAGCCGCCCGTGCGCCGCGCCACCAGCGCCACGCCAGACAGCGAAAGGACCAGCATTGCCGCTGCCGCCATGGCCATGGCGATCCGCCCGCCATCGCCCAGAAACAGCGACCGGTGCAGGTTGGTCAGCCAGCGAAGCGTCTGGTTCGGATCGGCCGGGGCAACGCCCTGCCCCGTCGCCGGGTCGATCACGGCCGCGCCCGGCGTGCCCTGATCGAACCAATAGGCGGTGATACGCCCCGAAGGCGAGCGTCGGATCTGCTCGACGCCCGGATAGGCCTCCTGGATGCGCCCGGCCAGGGTGGCGACCGTCAACCCGGAATCGGCCTGCGGCGCGGAAAGGCGTTCGACCGCGGGAAAGACCGAAAGGGCAGCGCCACTCAGGGCAAGGATGGTCACGAAAGCCAGAGCCAGAAGACCCGGCCAGCGATGCATTGCACGGATCATGGCCCTGTCGCCTCACATGTCATAGGCAAAGCTGGCCACATACCGGCGCCCGGGTACCGCCGTACCGGCCCCTGCCGCAGTCAGCGGCACGGCCACCTCGTTCGGGCTGTCGCGCATATCCTCGACAGCCGCGTCGATGTGCAGCGTATAGCCCGCATCGAACAGTGCATCGGCCAGATCAAGCGTGATCTCCAGCGTGCGACCCGCGCCGACACTGGCACCGGTGATGCCATTCACCTGCGCCGTATCGCCGCCAGTTGCGCGGAACCAGTCGGACAGATGTTCGTAATATTTCGACTTGCCCCCGGCCATCCACAGGCTGCCGACATAGGCACCCGACGCATCGGTGACATAAAGCGCAAGATAGGCGCCATCACCGCCATAATTGTTCAGGGTCGTGGTCAGCGTCACCGGCCGCGCCATGGCAAGGCCGGGAAGCGTCAGGGCCGTTGTCAGCGCAAGCGTTGCAAGAAGCGATTTCATCGACTTCATCCTTTTTCACAAGATCAATTCACAAGGCATTAGTTTACTTTAATTTTTGGAGGCATCCCGTTGCCGAACAATCCGTTCTGCGGGGGGGCCACTGTGCCGGCAGGTGCGGGGTTGCGGGCACCGCCGGACTTGCCACCTTCGTCATCATCATCATCATCATCGTCGTCGTGATCGTCATCATCATGGCCCCGCCGGGGCCGGTCACGCCGATGGTGATCGTCATCATCGTCATCATCACTGCTGGCAAGGATCAGGGACATCGCTTGCGGACCTTCTGCCGGCAGCACAGTGACAGCCCGGTCATGCCGCCCTTCGGGCCTGTGGATCGAACTCCATGCGGGGACACCGATGGCCGCGGTCAGGGCAGTGGACGCGACAAGAATCGTCAGGGTCTTATTCATGGCAGGGTCTCCTTTCGTCTGCTGGGCACAATGTGGACAGCCGACCTGAGCGCTTCCTGACGGCGCGGCGATTTCCGCTTCAGCTTGCCGTCAGAAAGGAAAAGGCCGGCGCTATCAGCCGGCCTTCCATCCTGTGGGGGCAAACTGCGCGGCATTTGCCCGAAAGCCGCCTTCAGGGCGCCATCAGCGCCGCCTCTACCAGCAGGGCCGCCGGGTAAAGCACATCGATATCGCTGGTCTGGTGCCAGATCATCGTCTCGGCCAGATGCGCGGTTTCGGCATCTCCACCTTCCTCTGCCACAGCGAAAAGCTCGACCAGCGCCGTCACAAGGTTCACGTCGCCGTCGTGCAGTTGCGACAGCTCTGCCTCGATGCGCCCATGGTCGGGCATGATCGGCAAGGCGGCCCTCTGGCTTGTCGATGCCACATCGGCCCAGCCCAGCAGCGGCAGGATCAGCCGTTCCTGCGCGATGCTTTGCGCGGCCATCAGATCGGCGGCAACGCGCGCCGCCGCGCCGATTTCATCGGGCCGTTCCGCCACATCGCCCAACCGCGCCAGAAAATCCGCATGAACCGATTGCAGGGCATAAGGGGTTTCAAAGGGCGCCGCCTCTGCCGCCATCGCAAGGGCCGACAGCACTGTGGCAACCATCAGGGTCTTTTGCATTTCAGCCTCCTCTCTCGCTTGATGATCCAAGGATGACCGGCCTGCCTGAGCGCTTCCTGACGGCGCGGGGATTTCCGCTTCAGCTTGACGTCAGAGAAAAAAGAGGCCCCGCCGGTCAAAGCGGGGCCAGAGGCAGCCGACGGGACTATCGGCCTTGGGAACAGGGTGGGAACGGGGCCGTCAGGCGATGTCACCCGGGCCGGGCGCGCGCTTATCACCCGTCACCATCGCACGGGCGAGGTTTTCATGATGACGGAAAGACGCCAGCACCACACCGCCAACGTGAAGCGCGGCCAAAAGCAGCATCAGATTGGCCAGGGCCTCATGCACATCTTTCAAGGGGCCCTCAACCTCGCTCCGGCCGCCGTTTTCGAACCTGTCGTCATCGTCATCGGCCCAGGCCGGCGCAACGATGGCGGGCATCGCCGGCAACATGGCCACGCGCTCCGGCTCTGCCATCAGCCAGCCAGTGAAGGCCGTGCCCGAAAGCGTGATCAGAAGTGCCACGATCATGGCCGCCCCCGCCGGATTATGGCCAAGATAGCGCCGCTCGCGCCCATGAACCATGTCACCCAGATAGGCAAGCGTCGCCCGGGGGCCCTTCACGAAGCGGGCAAACCGCGCGTGCCGGCTGCCCACAAGGCCCCAGACCAGCCTGAAGCCGACAAGGCCCGCAACGGTATATCCTGCAAGTTCATGCAAGGGCTGCACCTCATCCGCCGCCAGCCATGCGGTCGCAAAGGCGCCCACAAGGCCCCAGTGAAACACCCGGACCAAGGGATCCCAGACCCGCACCTTGCCGGTTGCCCCGGCCTGCCGGTCCTGCGCATTTGAAAAGGGGGCGTCAGTCATCATTGCCCCCCGTGCCATCGCGCTTGCGATCCCTGTCGCGGGAATCGTCCTCGTATTCGATCTCGATCACCTGCAAGGTGCCCGGATGAACCGTCACCTCGATCTGGCGCCCCTCGGCATCGCGGCCGTCGATCTCGTAGCAGCCGTCGTCAATCTTGATGCGCCGCACCGTCCAGCCATTCTGTTCGGCCAGCCGGGCCACGGCCTCTCGTGGTTGCCAATCTGCCATCGGCACAAAGCAGTCATCGTCGGCCCGCGCGGCACCGGCCGAAAAGACCACAAGAAAGCCAAGAATTGTCAATGTCTTCTTCATGGGTCAAACTCCGTGCAACTGCCCTTTCGCAGACCTTGATGGACGACGAAGCTGACGGCAGCCTGAAGCATCCCTGTGCCGACGCTTCAGCTTTGCGTCAGCCAGCCGGATCATTCAGGGGCAACGGGCAAGAAACGGGAACACCCATGCGCATCCTGCTGATCGAGGACGACACGACCCTTGGCGCCGCCGTGCGCGACCAGATCACGGCCGATGGCCATTCGGCCGACTGGGTCACACGGCTTGACGCGGCCCGCGATGCGTTGGCCGCCGCCCCCTATGACCTGATCCTGCTGGATCTGATGCTGCCCGACGGGCGCGGCATCGGCTTCCTGAAAGCCCTGCGCGCGCGGGGCGACGTTACGCCCGTCATCATCCTGACAGCGCTTGATCAGGTCTCGGACCGTATCGAAGGGCTGAATGCCGGGGCCGATGATTACCTTGTCAAACCCTTTGACCTTGCCGAACTTACGGCCCGCATCGGCTCGGTCGCGCGGCGCTACAGCGGCAATCCGAACCCCATTCTCAGCCATGGGTCGCTGGATATCGACCTTGCCGCCCGCAGCGTGCATCGCGACGGCCGACCCGTGCCCCTGACTGCGAGGGAATGGGCCTTGTTCGAGGCCTTTCTTGCCCGGCCCGGCCAGTTGCTCTCGAAGCCGCAACTGGAAGAAAAGCTTTACGCCTTTGATGCCGAAGTCGAAAGCAACACGATTGAGGTTCATGTCAGCCGCCTGCGCAAGAAGCTGGGGGCCCAGGTGATCGAAACAGAGCGCGGCCTTGGCTACCGGCTGGGCAAGGCATGAGGTGGCCCGCCAGCCTTCAGGCACGGCTGGGCCTGTCGCTTGGCCTTGTGCTGACCGTTCTGTGGCTTCTTGCGGCCAGCTTCACCGCCCTGACCCTGCGCACAGAAATGGACGAGGTCTTTGACAGCGCGCTGCGCGAAACGGCGGAACGCATCCTGCCGCTGGCCGTGACCGATATTGTCGGGCGCGAAGATCAGGGCGTGACACAGCGCCTTGCCGCGATCCGCGAACATGACGAGTTCTTCACCTATCTTGTGCGCGATGCGGATGGAAGCATCCTGCTGCAATCCCATGCGGCAGACCCGGCGCTGTTCCCGCCCTGGGATGGGCCGGGCTTTCGCCAGACCGCGACCCACAGGTTCTATGGCGATGCGGCCCTTCAGGGCACGATCCGCATCACCGTGGCCGAACCGCTGACGCATCGCGCATCGGTCGCGCGGGAAATCCAGATGGGCCTTGGCCTGCCGCTGCTGATCATGCTGCCGGTCGCCCTCTTGGCCATCATCCTTGCCCTGCGCTTCAGCATCACGCCCTTGCGACGGTTCCGCAGCCGGTTGGAATCACGCGGGGGGCGCGATCTTTCGGCCGTTCCGGCCGAAGGCCTGCCCACGGAAATCGGGCCGCTGGCCGATGCCCTGAACAGCCTGCTGGCGCGCCTGCGCGAAGCGTTCGAGGCCGAGCGAAGCTTTGCCGCCAATGCCGCCCATGAATTGCGCACCCCACTGGCCGGTGCCATCGCCCAGGCCCAGCGCCTGAGGTCGGAAACCGAAGACCCGGCCACGGCTCGGCGTGCGGCGGAGATCGAGGAAACGCTGAAACGGCTGACACGGCGGACCGAACGCCTGATGCAGCTGGCCCGTGCCGAAGGCGGGCGCCTGCAAACGGAAACACCCCATGATGTGCGGGTGGCCCTGCGCATCGTCATCGACGACATGACGCGCAGCGCGCAATCCCCCGGGGTGACGCTCGATCTTCCCGATGCCCCTGTCCTGTCGACCATCGACCCGGATGCTCTGGGCATCGTTTGCCGCAACCTTGTGGAAAACGCGCGCCGCCATGGCACGGCCAATGGCATGGTCAGCGTTGTCTTGACCCAGGCGGGCGACCTGATCGTGTCGAACGACGGGCCGGTCGTGCCCCCCGATCTTCTGGCCCGCCTGACCGACCGCTTCCAGCGCGATGCGCAAAAGCCTGATGGGGCCGGGCTGGGGCTGACCATCGTTGCCGCCATTGCCAAGCGGACCGGCAGCACATTGGCGCTGACATCGCCACGCCCCGGCGCCCCGGATGGTTTTGAGGCGCGCTTCAAACTTCCGACCCCCACCCCCTGACCGGGCCAGGGGCGGCGGGGCGCGAAAAAGCGGCGGGGCGCAGGCATCGCCCTGCCCCGCCCGATGCGGTCAGCCCCTGGGCAGGACCACCCGGTAGAACGGGGCCGGCGCATCGCCCCCCGCGGCAGCCGGGCCCGGCACGGCATTCGCAACCGCCGGCAAGGACAGCAGATAAGCGGCAAGCGCGGCGGCATCCTCGTCCGTCAGGCCGGCAAAGCTGGGCGAAGGCATGGCGGGTGCCAGCATCCGGCCATCGGGGCGCAGGCCGGTGCGGATCGCCGTCACCACCTCGGCCTCGGTCCAGCCGCCGATGCCGGTGGCATCGGGTGTCAGGTTCGACGGCCAGAAGATGCCAAGGCCCGGGATTTCGAACCCTACAGTGCCGCCGGTCAGCGCCCGGTCAAGGATCGGCGCCCCGTCAGGTCCGCGCGGCGTATGGCAACCGCCACAATCCATCACGCGGGCAAGATAGCCGCCTCGGGCAATCTTTTCGGGGTCGACCGTCTGGGAAAGAGAGGGCCCGGCCGCAAGGGAAAGGGCCAGAAGGGAAAGGGCAAACAGGTCTTGTTTCATGGGTTTCTCCAGTTCAAGGGCAGCCCGGCACGGTGCCGGGCCGCAGGGGTGTGATCAGGCCGCCCGGGCCTTCGTCTTCGGTCCGCCAAACAGGCCTTCGGGGTCGAAACGGGCCGACAGATCCTCGATCCGGGCCGCAGCGGCGGGCGAATGGATGGCAAGGCGGCGCGGGCCGCGATCAAGATCGGATTCCCCCACATAGGTGCCAAGGCACAGCGGGGCGATGGCGTCGATGGAGTTGCGCAACCAGGCCGTCACCTGCCCGTCGGCCGCAGGGTCTTGCCAAATGCCGTAAACCGCCCCGAAGATCCGCCCGATCCGTGAAAAGGCCGCATCTTCCGGCCGCTTTGCCACCGGGGAACGCAGCATCACCAAAGCAAGGCTTTCGGGGCTGGGGGCATCGGCCATGGCCAGCGCAACCTCGCGCAGAACTTCTGGATAGGTCGCTTCGGACCAGACGGAATCCACGGCATAGCGATGACCTTCGGGCATCGATTTGGCCGTCAGGTCATACAGCACATCGAAAGGTGTCGGCACACCGTCCAGCTGGTGCAACACCCCCGCCGGCGCCCCTTCGCCAAGATCGTCCAGCAGCGCGCGGGCCTGCGCCTCGCTATTGGCAAAGACGGTCGAGATTGCCTGAACGATCATGCCTGACACGGGCATCTGCGGGGGCGCGGCACTGATCTTGGTGGTGAACTCGATATTGGCCGGCGCCCGCGACATCACCCTTTCAGCCCATGTCGCAACCTCGTCAACGGCCTCCAGCGGATAGAAGCGCACCGTGGTCAGGATCGCGCGGGGTTCACGGTGAAGGCTCAGATGATAGGCGGTGACAATGCCAAAGAACTTCGGTCCGGCGCCGCGCGCCGCCCAGAAGATTTCGGCATTCTCATCAGCCGAAGCCGTCACCAGCCGGCCGTCTGCCAGCACCACTTCAACCGCCAGCACCGAGAAACACGCAATCCCCCAGGCGCCAGAGTTCCAGCCAACCCCACCGCCCAGCAGATAGCCGCTCATCGGCACGCTGCCGCAATGGCCCAGCGGGAAGGCAAGGCCATGGCGGCCCAGCACGCTGGCCATACGGGCGTTGGTGACAGCCGGCCCGATCCGCGCGCGGCGGGCCGCCACGTCGATCGACAGCGCATCCAGCGCGCCAAGGTCGACAACCACGTCGGCCCGCGCGGCAATCCCGGTGAACTGGTGCCCTCCCCCCCGCGGGGAAACCGTCAGCCCGTTCGCCGCAGCAAAGCGCACGGCTTCCTGCACATCCTCGACACAGGCAGCACGCACAATCAGCCGGGCCTGACGGTCGGGCTTTCGGCCATTCCAGATCAGCGCGTCATGGGCCGCCGCATGACCGGCATCGTCAGCGGTGATCACCTCGCCGCGAAGGCGGCCTTTCAATTCATTGATTTTCATTTGATTTCCTTCCAGATCAAAGTTGGCGGGCCCAATGGCGCCGTCTGGGCCACGACCTACAACCAACCGATCCAAGCGGCATCTTCAGAGAAACCGCGCGAAAGCCTCACGAAGGCTCAGAAATCGTAAATGAATGCTCAGGAAGCGGTCACGCCGGATCGCTTGCGCCGGCTTCTTCCAGCGTCAGCCCCTTGGGCACGGAAAGGCTGACCCTGCCCCTGCCGCTTTTTTGAAGCTGGATGCAGGCCTTGCGCTCTTCCAGCCGGCGCCGCAGCAGGATCAGCCGGGCGTCAAGGTTGTCGGCATGGGCCGGAAGGCGCAATGCCGGGTCCACCCGCAATTCGCGAAGTGAAAAATCCGTCCGCCCCGTTTCGGCATGCACAGACAAAAGCCGCCACAGGATCGCTCCGGCCACGCCCTTTATCAGATAGTCGTTGTCCAGAAACACGCTTTGATCAAAGGGGAAATGGCGCACCCGCACCGCTTTTTCGCGCAGGCCCGTGGCCACGGGCACGGCATCATCCTCTTCAACCGGGTCTTGCCGCAACAGGGCCATGCGCGCCCCAAGATGGCTTGCCACCAGCGCCAGCGCATCCTCTTCATCATAGGAAAAGCACATCATCACTTCGGATTCGCCGAACAGAACCCCCAGCACCCGGCCAGAAACCACGATGGGCAGGGCAATCTGGCTGCGCGGGGCAACAAGGCCGGGGAAAGGAATGATCCGCTGCGCCTCGGCCACGATCCCAGCGCGCCGTGCCATGCTGCCAATCGCGGCACCATAGCGGTATTCCCGGGTCATATGGCCGATGCGGATCGGCACGGCCTCGCGCGCGGCGACGCCGATCACCCCCTCGCCAAAGGCAACTTCGGCCCCAGCACCACTGGTGGGATAGCCACGGGACGCGACGGCATAAAGCCGCTCCTCGCCTTCCTCCACCAGCAGCAGGATGGAATGCGCAATCCCGAAATCACGCTCAAGGCCAAGCGTTGCGGTATCCAGCAAGTCTTCCAGATCGGTGCAGGCGTCCAGCGCCGCACAGCTTCGCCGCGCCGCCGCCAGCAGCGGGCGTGACGCCGGGCGCGCGGCCGGGGGCAGCCCCGGCACCGCCTCGATTGACACGATGCGGAAGATGTCGGCCCCCAGCAGGCGGAAAACATCCTCCATCCCGTGATGCGAGGCGATCCCCGCAAGCTGCGCCTTCATCCGTTCGAAAAGCGGCCCCGTCGTCCGGGTTTCAAGATATTCCAGTTCCAGCCGGTGATGCTGATAGGTCTGCGGATCGGTGATCTGGACAGTGGCCCGCCGCGTGGCCAGCAGGTTGCGCCGCGTCTTGTTGAAGAACTGATAGGACAGCGCCACCCTTTCGGTATCGACATAGTGGACCTGGCTGATCATCGAGACATTGGGCACCCCGTTGGCATCGCACGTCGCCATGACCGAGGCGACAACCCCTTCCAGCGATGCCCGCAACTGATCGATGCAGATCCCGCTCATCGTGTCAGCTCTGCCCCAGCGCCCGGGCCGGGTGTCTGGGTGTAGACATGCTCCGGGCGGAATTCGATGGCGATCATTTCGGACGGATCAAAGGCGGCATAGCCCCGGGCCAGATCTGGCGGAAAGCCCAGTTCCACCAGCTCGTCGCGAAAGCAGGCCGTCTGCCGGTCCATCTCGGGCAGATCGTCGGAACTTGCCGGCAGGACGCGCGCCTGTCGGGCCTTGACCTGAATGGCACGGTGATCTGGCGCGGCGGTGAAGGTGACGGCCAGCCCGGTCCCCGCGCCGACTGCCGCCAGCACGGCAGCATTGGCAGCCCGGCTTAACAGAATGCGCATGGTCCCATCGGGCATGATCCGGCAGCCCACGGCAACACCCGCCGCGGGCCATCCGTTCGCCCCCGGTGCCGCCAAGATCACACTGATCCCTCGCTGCACGAAGGCCACCAGATCGGGCGTCAGCATCTGGTTTCCCGCGGCCGTCTGCTGGCTTTGCCAGGCGGCAATATCCCCGATCGGGCTAGCGGGTGTGAAGGAAGCGGCCATGCCGGCGGGGGACTCCGAGTCGAGGTTCGTCGCAGACAAAATCATGGCAAATTTGCCCGCTTTGCGGAAGTGGCCCTGTCAGACCTGCCCGCCCCAATCCCACCGGGCCGGGCAAAGGGCGGGTTCGGGTCAGCATCCGCGCAACCTCTGCCAGCGGCAGACACCACGCATTACAAGGGCAAGGCAAGGTTGACCGGCATCGGTCTGTCGCCCTGCCCCCCGCCACGGGCCCGGTTCCTTCGACATCACGGTGAAGCCCGGCACTATGGCCCGGCCTCAGCGAAAGCGCCCTGAGGGGCCCCTGCATGGTGCCCCCAACCGTCAAAGCTGCCCCAGAACGGCAGGGCATCATGCCTTCGGCTGGTTGCAAAGAGTTGAAGACGCAGGTGTTGGCTTTACGGTGTGGTCGGATTTCACGGTCACGGAACCGGTGCCGCCGCACATGATCGAAAGGGCAGTGACGCGCCGCGCCTAAAAGGAACCGGACGATGTTCCGGCTTCGCCAGAACGGATCTTGGCCGCAGCCGCCATCCCGGCAGTCAGGTCAGAGGCCGCGTGGCAGCTGTTTTCTGAAGACGAGATCGGCGCCCTGGAAGCGGGGAAGTTCGCCGAAACAGTCATTCGGGATGCCGATCCCGGAACCGTCGCGCCGGACGGGATCAAGAACACCAAGGTTCTGGAAACCTGGATGAACGGCAACAAGGTCTGCGCGGCCTGAGGGCTTTGGGGCAAACAGCGGCGGTCCCTGACCGGGGCTACCTATTCATCGCCGGTCATCGCCCACAGGTTGGGACCAGCCGGAACCAGATCAGGCCGCTCTGCGGCGTGAAGTCCATCGTTCAGAAGACGGTTCAGGTCACGCCCCACTGCCGCACTGTAGATATGATAAAGATGCCCGGACGGGCTTCCCGCAGGAAGTGCGCTCAGGTCTATCACCTCGACATCGCCCAAGGTGGAAACGTCGTTCCCCGCTTCGCCGAGCCTTGGGTAACCATTCAACTGTGCCGACAACGCCAGCGGCCGGTCGCCTTTGGTGACATAGATCGTGATCTTGTCGGCCATGGGCCGGATGCGCGGCAGAAGCCTCTGGAAGATGCCAAAGTCGATGTCGGGCGCCAGCAGGACAACCTCGTCCAGCCGGACCTCCGGATTGCGGCTGGCCACCTCATAGAGGGCAAGGACAACGCCGCGTGCGCCAAGGCTGTGTCCGACGACATCGACCACACCGCTTCCAAACCTTTGGTGCAGATCGATGATCGCATCGGCAAGGTCTGGCACGCTCCAGTAAAGGTCTGAAACGTCATGCGTGTAATAGGCAACCGCCCCGTCTGACGGCCAGCTGAACCAGAGGAAACGCCCGGCAAGGTTCGCATTCTGTTGCAAAAGGACGGCGCGGCGGCAGCCCTTGTCGAAGCCGATGTAATACCCGTGAACATAGAGTGCAGGCGCCGCACCCGTCATTCCTTCCTGCAATCTGTCAAGGAGTGTGCCGCTTTCGGTCTGGGTCACCTGGTCCACACGCAGCAATTCCTCGCGGATGAAGGGGGGCGCCGCCTCGGCTATGGTGCCAAGGACGCTCAGGTCGATCTCGCGCACGCGGCACCAGCCGGCGCTAAGCCCGCTGCGCTCGTCCCCGAACATCTCGCCGGGCGTGTCCGATCCGGTTCGGTTGCGCAATGTAAGGAATGGCAACTGAAGGCTGTCGGTCACGCCCTGCGCCATCAGCGGCATCGAACCGGCAAGGGGCGTGATGACGGCAGACAGTAGGGCCACGCCGATGGTTCGCGCAAGGCCAGTTACAATTGAACGCATCCCCATGCCTTTCGCCCGATGCCCCGTTTGGCAGTATCCGCGAAATCCCCGCCTCTCGACAACCGAAAAGCCGATACGAAGCGATCCTGAAACAAGTGTCGACAAGTCAGGTAGCGCAGCGTAACTCTTTGATAAGGCCGGAAGCCAAACAGTTTGAAAGACTGCGGCGCGGCGGGCTTGCCCTGCGCCGACCAAAGCCGGTCGCCATCTGTAGGGCCGGCAAGGCCAGACAGGAGAGATGCATGACCAAGGCCATCCTGTCCCGGATTGTCGGGCCTTTTTCCACTCCCTGCCTGCTTCTGGGCCTGATGTTCTTTGCGGCCTCGCTGACGCCGTCGCTGATCCCGCGCGGCCCCGAACAGCAGGGTATCCTGGGCGGTCTGGTAACGGCGCTGGGGTATCTGACGGGCCAGATCATCGCACTGATCTGGCGCGCCGCCGACTTGCCGCGGCTTTCCGGTCGGCGCGCGCGCATCCTGACATGGATCGCCGTGGCGGTGATCGGCGCGGCATTCCTGTGGGTGTTTGGCTCCAGCCTGCGATGGCAGAACGATCTGCGCGCAAAGATGGGCATGGACCCCGCCGATGGCCTGAACCTTGCAACGATCCTTGTGCTGGCCGCCCTGACCTTCGCCGCGGCCTTTCTGCTGGGACGGCTGATTGCCTCTTTCTTCCGTCTGATCCGCGCACGGCTTTATCGGGTAATGCCCCCAAGGCGGGCCAATGTGTTCGGCTTTGTCGCTGTCGTGATCATCCTGTTCATAGTGACCCGGGACGGCATTCTGGACCGCGTGGTGGCGGGTCTGGACGAAAGCTACGAAACCGCGCAGGCCCTGTTCGATCGGGCACCGCCCCGGCCGGACGACCCGCGCAAGACCGGCAGTGCGGCATCACTTGTCGATTGGGCGGCGATTGGCGAGCCGGGTCGCGAATACATCACCACCGGCCCGGATGCTGCGGACATCGAGGCCTTTACAGGGCGGCCCGCGCTGGACCCGATCCGCGTCTATGTCGGTCGCGCAAATGGCGACACCCCCCGCGAACGGGCCGAGCTTGCGCTGGCCGAATTGCAGCGCCTTGGCGCCTTCGACCGCAAGGTGCTGATCGTGGCCAGCCCGACCGGCACGGGCTGGATGGACCCTGGCGCCATGGACCCGGTCGAATACATGCACGACGGCGACATCGCGACAGTGGCGGCGCAGTATTCCTATCTGCAATCCCCACTTGCCCTTATCCTTGAAACGAATACCGGGTTGGAACAGGCCACGGCGTTGCAGGATGTCATCCACGGCTACTGGAAGACACTGCCGCCTGACAACCGCCCGCGCCTTTACGTCCACGGCCTTAGCCTTGGGGCATGGTCGTCGATGTATGCGACAAACCTCTTCCGCCTGCTGGACGACCCGATAGATGGCGCCTTCTGGGCCGGGCCGCCGTTTCCGTCGGGGTTCTGGAACTATGTCCAGAACCGGCGCAACCCGGGCAGCCCGTGGTTCCTGCCGGAAATCGGGGATGGATCGCTGGTGCGCTATGCCTCGCATACGGCCGATGCCTCGCAGGCCAAGGGCGCATGGGGCGCCATGCGCATCGTCTTTCTGCAATATTCCAGCGATCCGGTCGTGTTTTACGATCCTGCCTCGCTCTGGCGCGCGCCACCCTGGATGCGTGAGCCGCCTGCCGCCGACATGTCAGACTATTTTGTCTTCGTGCCGATCGTCACCCAGTTCCAGTTGGCGCTGGACATGGCGCTGTCCTTCGGCGCACCGCCCGGTTACGGCCATACCTACTATGCGCGGGATTACATCGGCCCTTGGGTGCAGGTCACTGACCCCGAGGGTTGGACGCCCGCAGACACCCAGCGTCTGATCGCGCATTGCAGCACCAGATTTGCCGAGGGCTGCGTAAACATCCAGCCCTGATGGCCCCGGATCTTGCGGCGCATGCTCAGGCGCCGGCTGGAAACGGCTCAGCACGTTTCCCCCCTGCTTCGTCCAGAACAAACGGGTTCGCTGCGATGTTGAACCTGTGGTCGGTATCTGTCCGTTTTCGGGGAAATGATCTTCCGGATCATTTCGTGCCCCCCCTCCCGCTTGCCATTTCCCCGTTCTTTCACCGACGATCCCGTTCGCACGCATCCATCGCCCGGCCCTGCGGTGCCCGGGCTCGACGCAGACTTCCTTCATCTCTCCGGTCACCTTGCGCCGGCCATGGCTGCCAAGGGCCAGCCGCGACTGCGGCTTGATATGCGCCAGAACAACCCTGTCCATATGCGGCCTGCGGCAGGCCCGAAGACTTCGGAAGGCCCGCCAACCGTAGGCGCGGACATGCATCAGCCGGCACAGACGATTAACCGGGAAAACCCCGCGCCAGCGGCACCAAAGTGCGACAGGTTCAGCATCCAACCATCGGCATTGCGCAGCCGACAGAATATCCTCTATCCTCATTATGAAGTAGATTGAACACCTTAGCAGCTGCATGGAACGAACCTTGCTTTGCATCATAGCAGATGATCTGACCGGCGCGTTTGACGCGGCTGCGCCATTTGCCGCGCGCGGCCAGTCTGTCGTGGTTGCCCTGCATCCCGGCGCCATGGCAAAGGCCCTGTCCTTCGGGTGTGACGTCGTCGCCGTCAGCACGCAATCCCGCGAAATATCCGCGGATGAGGCGGCAAGCCGCGTTGCAGAAATCGCCACTTCGTTGCCGGCCGGTGTCCGGCTGTTCAAGAAGGTGGACTCGCGCCTCAAGGGGAATGTCGGCGCCGAACTGGCCGCACTTGCCCCCAGACATCTGCTTGTTGCCCCGGCCATTCCCGAATTCGGACGCATCGTGCGCAATGGACTGGTCAGCGGGTTCGGGATCGACAGGCCCATTTCGGTTGCCGAAATTCTGGGCGATCTTGGCAAAATGGCAGTGGTGCCGGATACCTCCAGCACCGCCGAGATGCAGGCGGCCCTGATGGCCGCCCCTTCCGATGCGCTGCTGGTGGGGGCACGGGGGTTGGCCGACGCCTTGGCCGCGGCAATGACGGGACGGGCCGAGAAACCTCTGGTTCCCAAGCCTGTCGAACGTATCCTGATGGTGGTCGGCTCGCGCGATCCCATCACCGTGGCGCAAGTCGCCGCCCTGAGGGCGCAGGAAGGCGTGGATTGGCATGGAGCACCGAACGGCGTCATGGCGGTTCCGGAATCCTTGGGCAAGGTGACAGTGGTTCAGGCCACCCCCGGCACACCGGCCGCCCCCGGAAACGAGGTGGCCGATGCCTTGGCGGAAAGCGTTCATCCGGCTCTCACCGCGCGGGCGGATGCCATTTTCCTGACCGGCGGGGCAACCGCCGAAGCGGTCCTGCGACGGATGGCGCTTGATGTCCTTCAGCTTGAGGGCGAGGTCTTGCCGGGGGTGCCGCTGGCGCGGGCCGGCGATCAGGCGATGATCCTGAAATCCGGCGGGTTCGGTGAAGCAGAGACGCTTATTCAGCTTGTCCGGATCCTGCGCGCCGATACCTAGGGCGCGTCCGCGCCCGCCGCGGGGCGTGTCTGGGTGTCAAAAGGCGTCGCGATAGATCGCATGGATCTGGCCCAGGTCCATGTCGCGGGGATTGTTGTCCATCAGACGGCGGATGGAATGCGCAATCTGGGCGAAGGCGGGCAGCCGTTCCTCGGTCGCGCCAAGCCGCGACAAGCGTGTTTCAAGGCCCAGATCGGCGCAGAAACCGCGCACACTGTTCAATGTGCCTTCCGCCCGCACCCGCGCGGCAAGGCCAAGAAGATTGACGATCTCTGCCGTCCTGGCGGCGACGGCGCTTTCGTTGAAGGCAAGGACATGCGGAAAGATGACGGCGTTCGCAAGGCCGTGGGCCAGATTCAGATGCGTGCCCAGCGGATAAGCCAGCGCATGTCCCGCAGCGGTATTGACTGGGCCCAGACAGATGCCGCCGTAAAAGCTGGCCAGCATCATGCCCTGCCGCGCCTCTGCATCTTGTCCGTTCCGGACGGCGCGGGCAAGGTGAGCCCCCACCAGGGCAATCCCCATCCGCGCATATCCGTCGATCACGGGATGTGCCTTGCGGCTGGTGAAAGCCTCGACGCAATGGGCCAAAGCGTCCAGACCCGTGGCCGCGGTGGCGGCGGGGGACAGCGAAAAGGTCAGTTCGGGATCAAGCACGGCCAGATCGGCCACCAGGTGCGGGCTGTCGACGGCCAGCTTGTTCCTTGTTTCTGGATCGATGATCAGCGCGCGGCTTCCGGCCTCGGACCCGCTGCCGGCCGTCGTGGCAATCTGGACCAGCGCCGTATGACGCTGCGCAACCCTGTTTGGGCCGACGACCTCTTTCAGATCTTGGGTGCCATTCCACAGGGCGGCAACCAGCTTTGCCACATCCATGACCGCCCCGCCCCCGAAGCCGACGACCAGATCGGGGTCTGATTGCCGGGCGACAGCCAGAGCGGCCTCAAGCATGACGCTGTCAGGTTCGCCGACCACACCCGCAAAGACCGTGACCTTTCCCTTCAGGTTAAGTCGGCCCACCTGTTCCGCTGTGCGATGGCTGGCAATGACCAGTATCCGTTCGTAATCCGAGGCAAAACTGCCAAGGCGGGTGACGGCTCCCGCCCCGATTTCCAGCTGGCGTGGCTGGAAGACCGTGATTGCAGGCGGATGGGTCATCATGGGAAAGTTCCCTGTTTCACGAAAGGATCTGGTTGCGACATCCCCGGCATGTTCGGTCGCTGGTTCGTGCGTCATGCGCCCACAGCGACGACATCGACCCGCGCGCCGTTTGCCGAAAGCGTATCGACCTGCTCCCTCTGCACACGCGAATCCGTGATAAGCAGGTGCAGTTCGTCAACCCGACCGAAGCTACAGAAGGCGCGGGTAAAGACCTTCGAACTGTCGGCCAGCAGAACCGGCCGATCGGCAGCCGCCATGATATCACGCTTCAGCTCTGCCAACTCGATGGATGTGTCCGACATCTCATGCTCTGACAGAGCATGTGCCCCGACAAACGCAAGGTCTGCCCGCAGCCGCCTTACGGAATGCAAGGCATCGGCGCCTAGGAGCGTGCTTGTCCCCGGCCGGATCGTGCCGCCCGTCACCTGAACCTGAACCAGCGTGCTTTCCGACAAGATCGCGGCGATCGACACATCGTTGGTCATCGCCGTGAAGGGGACACCCCTGTCGCGCGCGGCGCGGGCGGCCGCCGCAGTGGTCGTTCCGCTGTCGATGATGACCGTCTGCCCCGGCTGGATCAGGCCGGCCGCCCGAAGGCCGATCGCCGCCTTCGCGCCACTGTCCAGCTCTGACGCGATCTCGCGCTCAAGCTCGATACCGGCGCGCAATCCGGCCTTCAGCACGGCCCCGCCATGCGTGCGCTCCAGATGACCCTGATCACAAAGATAATCGACATCGCGCCTGAGGGTCGAGACCGAGACCTTCAGCGCCTCGGACATTTCCTTCAGACCGGCCGCGCCGTCACGGCGCAGCAATTCGATGATCCGTGCGCGACGCAGCGCTGGCAGCATGACCGATCCTCCCCAGACGGCACGAGTCTCGCGATCTGTCAAAATATTGCAAGAGGTTTCACAGCGCATGAATATACATCAAAAAACTTCCACAACGTTTCACATTCTGCCATTATCTTCCATGAGACGGCAGAATCACCACTCGTACGGCCGTCCAGGATTTGGGAGGATCTCATGCGGAATTATCTGAAAGGCGCCCTTGTCGGCGCCCTTGGCCTTATGTCTGCCGGAACGGCCTTGGCCGAAAACCCTGACATTGGCGTCATCGTGCCTACCCTCGACGCGCAGTTCTGGAATTCCTATGTCGAATTCATGCAGAAAGGCGCGGATGAACTGGGCGTCGATCTGGTTGTGCTGAATGCCGACAACAAGCCCGACCAGATGATCAAGGGCCTTGAGGATCTGGTCGCCCAGGGCGTCGACGGCATCATCTTCACCCCCTATTGGGCGACTGCCGTGCCGGGTCTGACGATGGCGAAGGATGCCAATATTCCCGTCATCATGACGGATAGCTACGCCGATTTCCCACCGCAGGACGCCCTGTTCCCGAACTATCTGGCCTTCGTCGGGCCAAGCGATCGGGACGCCGGCCGTCAGATGGCAGAGGCGCTTTTCGCTGCCATCGAACCGTCGGAAGATGGCAAGAAATACATCGCGGTGGTCAACGGAACAGCCGGCACTTCGGTTGCAATCGACCGCCGGGCCGGCCTTCAGGATGCGCTGGATGCGAACCCCGACATCGTCGTGGTCGGCGAAGTCGACGGGAACTTCGTCCGCGACACCTCGCAGACCGTGTTTGAAAGCCTGTGGCAAGGCAATCCGAACGTTCAGGGCGTCTGGGCCGCCAACGGCGGCACCGCAACCGGCGTCATGGCGGCCATCACCAATGCGGGCAAGAAGCCGGGCGAAGACATCGTCGTCGTTGCGATGGACCTGAACCCCGAAAACGTCGACGCCGTCGAAAAGGGTGAACTTCTGTTCGACATCGGCGGGCACTGGCTGCAGGGCGGCTTTGCGCTGGTCATGCTTTACGACCATCTGAACGGGCATGGGATCCCGGCCGAGGTGGCGAACGTCAAGCTTGACCTCTTGCCCCTTACCCAGGACCGCGTGGCCCAGTTCCGCTCGGACTTCCCGAACGGCGTGCCGGTCTACGGCTTCAAGGCACGCTCCAAGACCTACAATCCGGATGCGGAAACCGCTGTTTTCGAGATGAAGTACAGCAACTGATCCACATGACCATGCGGAAGGCCGCAACGGCCTTCCGCCCCTGTCGATCAATCGAAAGTCACGAACCTAAAGAGGCTTTGCAGGTGCTGTCTGCCAGAAACATCAGCAAGAGTTTCGGTGGCTCGCAGGCGCTTCGCGGCGTCTCGGCAGATTTCCACGAGGCCGAGGTTGTTGCCCTTGTCGGAGAGAACGGCGCAGGCAAGTCTACGCTTCTGAAAGTGCTGTCGGCCGTTCACCCGCGATCCTCGGGCGAGGCCACCCTGGACGGTGCAAGCTACACGCCACGCAACCAGCGCGAAGCGGAAGCTCAGGGTGTTGCGCTGGTGTTTCAGGAACTCAATGTGAACCGCAGTCTGGGAATTGCGGAAAACGTGATGCTGGGCCACCTGCGCGATTATCGCCGGTTCGGCCTTATCGACTGGAAACGGTTGCACGCCGATGCGCAAAGGATCCTTGACCGCATCGGTGCCGATTTCAGGGCCACGGACGATATTCACAGGCTGGATCTTGGCCGCATCAAGACCATCGAGGTTGCGCGCGCCCTTGCCACGAACCCTCGTTTTGTCTTCTTCGACGAAAGCACGGCCTTTCTGAACCATGGCGAGGCACAGCGCCTGATGTCGGTCATCCGGGAGCTGAAGGCGCAAGGTATCGGCATTGCCTTCGTCTCGCACCATATGCACGAGGTCTTCGAGATCTCGGATCGCCTGATCGTTCTGAAGGATGGCGCCCTTGTCGGCGACTGGCCGACCGCAGAGATGACAGAGGAACGTCTGGCCGAACTGATGGTCGGCCGTGAAATGATCGGCGGGCTGTTTCCGCAGCGGGGCGGTCCATCTGGCGGCCCCGTCAAGGTGGAATTGCGCGGCGTCGTCACTGCCTCTGGTGTGGGGCCTGTAGACCTTGCCGTGGCTGCGGGCGAGATTCTGGGGATTGGCGGCCTGAAGGGATCGGGCGGCGAGTCCATCCTGTCTGCGCTGGCCGGCGCCGAAGCGATCGACGCAGGCGCGATGCTGCTTGATGGGCGGGAATACCGTCCCGGGCACCCTGCCGAGGCCCTGTCGGCACGGATTGCCCACCTGCCCGGGGATCGTACGGGCGAAGGGGTGATCACGGAGTTCTCGGTTCTGGAGAACCTGACGCTGGCCGCGCGGCCCGTGAAATCGGCCGTTCTGTCGGATCGGCGCCGGATGATGGCCCTTGCGACAGAACAGATCGCCACCCTTGGGATAAAGACCGCCGGACCGGAAGCGGCGGTGGGCGCTCTGTCGGGGGGCAACATGCAGAAGGTCGTGCTTGGCAAATGCCTCGCGACCGCGCCCGAGGTTCTGCTGCTGAACAACCCGACCCGTGGCGTGGACATCGGCGCCAAAGCCGAAATCTATCGTGTCATCCGCAAGTTGGCGTCCGACGGGCTGGCGGTGGTGATGGTAACCGAGGATCTGCCGGAGCTTCTTGGCCTGTCCGATCGGGTCATGGTCACGCGAAAGGGTCGCGTGGCGAAGGTGTTTGGTCATGGCACGGAGCCAAACGAGGAAGAGGTCGTCAAATGGATGATGTGAAACAGGCCGCCAAAAGCGCGACGGCGCATGAACGGTCCACCCTCGATCAGGTCCGGCAATGGTTTCCGGTCGGACTGCTTTTGCTGCTGTGCCTTGGCTTCGCCCTGACCTCCGACAGGTTTCTAACGGTCAACAACGGCCTGATCATCCTTCAGCAAAGCGCTGTCCTGCTTGTCGCGGCCGTGGCCATGACCTTCGTGATCGTTTCGGGATCGATCGACCTGTCGGTCGGCTCGGTGGTGGCGCTGTCGGCGCTGGCCGCTGCCGCATTGTCCCCGGAAATGGGGGTCTGGGCGATCCTGCCGGCGGTCGGGATCGGCGTTCTTTGCGGCTTGCTGAACGGGTTGCTGTTCTCTTACGGCAAGATCCCGTCATTCATCGTCACTCTCGGGACGATGGTGATCTTCCGCGGCCTTGTCCTGCTTTACACGAAGGGGGCGCCGGTCTCGATCACGGACCGTGACTTCCTGCTTGTCTACACGGGGCGCAGTCTGGGCATCCCCAATGCCGTCCTTATCGCGATCGTGGCGACGCTGATTGCCGCGGTGATCTTCAATCACACCGTTTTCGGCCGCGAGGTCCGGGCGATCGGCGGAGGAGAGCGTGTGGCGCTCCTCTCCGGTATCCGTGTCGACCGGGTCAAGCTTTGGGTCTTTGTCCTTTGCGGGGCGCTTTGCGGTCTTGCGGGGCTGTTGCAATCGGCCCGAACGATGGCCGCCACGGCCCAGCTGGCACAAGGCCTGGAACTGGACGTGATCGCGGCCGTGGTCGTCGGCGGCACGCCCCTGACTGGCGGCATCGGCCGCATCCGAGGCACGGTTCTTGGCGTGCTGATCATCGCCATCCTCTCGAACGGTATGAACATGACCGGCGTTGATCCCTATCTTCAGAATATCCTGAAAGGCCTCGTCCTGATAGTTGCGGTCTTCCTGACCATCGATCGCTCCAAGATTTCCATTATCAAGTGAGGCAGCTGTGACGCATCCCATTCTTGCCATTACGGTTGGCGATCCGGCGGGCATCGGCCCCGAAATTGCGCTCAAGGCCGTCGCGCAGCTAAAGGACCGGCTTGCCGCGCGGCAACTGGCCCTGCTTCTGGTCGGCGACCCCGGGGTGCTTGCCCGCGCAGGCGCCGTGCTTGGCCTGGTGCCGCCGCCGGTGATCGCCGAAACAGCGATCTCGGCGGGCCTGACCGGGGCGGCGATCCTGCCGACCCCGGCGCCCGGTCAGGAGATCCGCTGGGGCGAAGTAAGTGCCGTTGCAGGCGAACAGGCCTACCAGGCCGTAGCCATCGCAACGCGACTGGCACAGGCCGGCCGTATCGCCGGCATCGTGACCGCACCGCTGAACAAGGAGGCCCTGCACCTTGCCGGCCATGATTTTGCCGGCCACACCGAACTTCTTGCCGACCTGACGGGCGTGACGGGCAGCGTGATGATGCTGGCACATGGCCCGTTTCGCGTCAGCCATGTCACCACGCATTGCGCGCTGGAGGAAGTGCCGCGCCGGGCGACGGCTGAAAGGATCGCGCGCGTGATCG
>JALQTL010000425.1 GCA_023260935.1 Paracoccaceae bacterium | reverse complement strand
TGACGCAAGGGTCGGTCGTGGCGTCGGATGCGTTCTTTCCCTTTGCGGATGGCCTGCTGACGGCAGCCGAGGCAGGGGCGACGGCGGTGATCCAGCCCGGCGGCAGCATGAATGACGACAAGGTGATCGCCGCAGCCGATGAAGCGGGGCTGGCGATGGTCTTTACCGGCATGCGCCACTTCCGGCACTGAGCCGCAGATGCGACTGGCCACCCTGACAGCCGCCGTGACCTTCGTTCTGGATCAGGCCAGCAAGCTGGCCGTGGTGCAGGGGCTTGATCTGATCAACCGCGGCGTGATCGAGGTGGTTCCGCCCTATCTGGTCTTTCGCATGGCATGGAACCGGGGTGTCAACTTCGGGCTGCTTGCCCATGATGCCGATCTGGTCCGCTGGGGGCTTGTGGCGCTGGCCTTGGCCATTTCGGTCGGGGTCTGGCTGTGGGTTCGCAAGGAAAACCCCGGTCGTCTGGCCCAGATTTCCGCCGGGCTGCTGATCGGCGGGGCGCTTGGCAATGTGATCGACCGCATCATTTATGGCGCGGTTGCGGATTTTCTGAACATGTCTTGCTGCGGGCTTGAAAACCCCTATGCCTTCAATGTGGCCGATATTGCTATCTTTGCAGGGGCAATCGGACTTGTGCTGTTCACCGGAAGCGGCAAGGATGACACGCGGAAACCGCCAAGGCGGGCAAAGACCCCGTGACGCGCCGGATCGATTGCGCTAAGACGGGCTGGTAACAGGTGCGGAGGCAGGGATGCGGAAGGCTCAGGTGATCCTCGCGATGGCAATCGCGACGATGCTGTCTGCCTGTGGGGACCGCAATGTGACGCCGCAGTTGATGAACATCCGTTCTTCGACAGCGGGGCCTGACGAATTCTCGATCGTCCCGCCCAAGGCCCTGACCATGCCCGATGATCTGGCCAGCCTGCCCGAACCCACACCGGGCGGCGAGAATTTGACCGATCCGAAACCCGAAGAAGATGCGATCATCGCCCTTGGAGGCCGGCCGGGCGCCGGCGCTGGCGCCGATGCAGGCCTTGTCAATCATGCCACCCGCTATGGCGTGGCTTCGGGCATCCGGACAACGCTGGCCAATGAAGACCTGAAGGTGCGCCGTGACAATAACGGCCGTATTCTTGAACGCCTTTTCCATGTGAACGTCTATTACCGCGCCTATGAGGACCAGTCGCTGGATCAGCATGCCGAAGTCTGGCGCTGGCGCCAGCGCGGGGTGCGAACCCCTTCGGCCCCTCCGCCAAAGGATGGCGAAAACAAGTAGGTCACGATGCCGTTCCCCGGGCTTGAATGCCTGTGGCCGGATCGTAGCTTTCACATCAGTGGATCAAAGGAGGAAAGCGATGTTCCATCGCGTCCTTGTTGCAGGACTATTGCTTGCCGGGCCCTCTCTGGCTGATGACGTCACCACCTTCCGGCTGGAAAACGGCATGGACGTTGTGGTTATCGAGGATCACCGCGCCCCGGCCGTGACCCAGATGGTGTGGTATCGGGTGGGGGCGGCGGATGAACCGCCCGGGCATTCGGGCATCGCGCATTTTCTGGAACATCTGATGTTCAAGGGCACCGACGATCTGGCCCCGGGCGAATTTTCGGCCACGGTCGAGGCGCAGGGCGGCGACGACAACGCCTTTACCAGCTGGGATTATACCGCCTATTTCCAGCGCGTTGCCGCCGACAGGCTGGACCTGATGATGAAGATGGAGGCGGACCGCATGCGCGACCTTCAGCTTCTGGAAGATGATGTGGTGACAGAACGTGCCGTGATCATCGAGGAACGCAAACAGCGCACCGACAGCAGCCCGGGTGCGCTGCTGAACGAACAGATGCGCGCAGCCCAGTTCCTGAACCACCCCTACGGCATTCCCATCATTGGCTGGAAGCACGAGATGGAGATGCTGGATCGCACCGCGGCGCTGGATTACTATCGGCTGTATTACGCCCCGAACAACGCCATTCTGGTGGTTGCGGGCGATGTCACGCCCGATGCCGTGCGCAAGCTGGCAGAAACCCATTACGGCCCATTGCAGCCTTCGGCCGGCATCCCGCCCCGGCTGCGGCCTTCCGAACCGCCGCAGCTTGCCGAACGCCGGCTGATCTATCGCGATGCGCGGGTATCCGAACCTTACGTCCAGCGCACCTATCTGGCGCCGGAGCGCGATCCGGGCGACCAGCAGAAGGCCGCCGCCCTGACGATGCTGGCCGCCCTTCTGGGTGGGTCGGGCCAAACTTCTGTCCTTGCCCGTGCGCTTCAGTTCGGCCCCGATCCGGTGGCGGTGTACTCTTCTGCCTATTATGACGGCACGTCTGTTGATGATGGCACTTTCGGCCTCGTGGTGGTGCCGATGCCGGGCAAGACCCTTGATCAGGCCGAAGCCGCGATGGACAAGGTTCTGGCCGATTTCATCGCCACGGGCCCCGATCAGGCAGATTTCGACCGGATCAAGACGCAGATCCGCGCCGAACAGATCTATGCCCGCGATAATGTGGGCGGCCTTGCCCGCAGCTATGGCGAAGCGCTGGCCGTGGGCCTTGGCATTGATGACATCAAGGCGTGGCCTTCGGTTCTGGATGCCGTGACCCGCGATCAGGTGGTCGAGGTGGCCAAGGAAGTGCTGGACCGGCGCCGCGCGGTGACAGGCTGGCTGATGCCGGAAGAGGAAGGCACCCAATGAGAATCCTGCGATTTGCCGCGCTGATCATTGCCTTTGCCCTTCCCGCACAGGCCGAAATCGGCATTCAGACCGTCACCTCGCCCGGTGGGATCAAGGCCTGGCTGGTGGAAGATCACAATATTCCCTTCACGGCGCTGGAGATCAGGTTCCGGGGCGGCACCTCGCTGGATCAGCCGGGGAAGCGGGGCGCGGTCAACCTGATGGCCGCGCTGATCGAGGAAGGCACGGGCGATCTGGATAGCCAGGCCTTCGCCCGGGCGCGGGATTCGCTGGCGGCCGAGTTCCGCTTTTCGGCGGATGAGGATCAGGTTTCGGTTTCGGCCCGCTTCCTGACGGAAAACCGCGATCAGGCGCTGGATCTGCTGCGTCGTGCGCTGGTATCGCCGGCGTTTTCGGACGAGGCGGTAGAGCGTGTGCGCGGGCAGGTTCTGGCCAATATTCGGTCAGATGCGAAAGACCCTGGTGCATTGGCCGGGCGCAAGCTGCGCGCCATTGCCTTTGGCGATCACCCCTATGGCTCGTCGGGGGATGGCACGCTGGAAAGTGTGGGTGCGCTGACCCGGGATGATATCGTTGCCGCCCATCAGGGCGCAGTGGCGCGGGACCGGATCTATGTGGCTGCCGCAGGCGATGTGACGGCAGACGAACTTGGCAAGATGCTGGATGCGCTTTTGGGGGGGCTGCCGGCCACCGGGGCGCCGATGCCTGATCGCGCGCCGCTGAAGTTGACCGGGGGCATCACGGTCACCGACTTCCCCGGCCCGCAATCCACCGTGATCTTTGCCCAGCCCGGGATAAAGCAGGACGACCCTGATTATTTTGCCGCCACGCTGTTGAACGAGATCATGGGCGGCGGCCAGTTCAGCGCAAGGCTGATGACCGAAGTGCGCGAAAAGCGCGGACTGACCTATGGCATCGGCAGCTATCTGGTGGGCTATGATCTGGCAGAGTTGTACATGGGCCAGTTCTCCAGTGCCAATGCCACGGTGGGGCAGGCGATCGACGTGATCCGTGACGAATGGCGCAAGATGGCCGAAACGGCCGTGACGGAAGAAGAACTGGCGCGTGCCAAGACCAGCATGACCGGCAGTTATCCTCTGCGCTTTGATGGCAATGGCCGCATCGCCAGCATTCTTGTGGGCATGCAGATGATCGGCCTTGGCCCCGATTATCCCAAGACACGGAATGACAAGGTGAATGCCGTGACCATCGAAGATGTGCGCCGGGTGGCCAAGCGGCTTTACACGCCCGATGCCCTGCGCTTCGTGGTTGTGGGGCAACCAGACGGGGTGATTGCCACGGATTAAGCGAATCTGTGGCCCTTCCGGGATTGGCCTGCTAGACTTGGGGGTATGAACGTCGTCGCCCCCAACATATCCACAGATCGCCCGATCATCCGCCCGCTGGATGAGGCGGCGATCAATCGCATCGCAGCGGGCGAGGTGGTGGAACGCCCTGCTTCGGCCATCAAGGAACTGGTGGAAAACGCGCTGGATGCCGGGGCCACCCGGATCACCGTCGATTTCGCCGAAGGTGGCA
>JALQTL010000395.1 GCA_023260935.1 Paracoccaceae bacterium | reverse complement strand
ATCTGCGGTTCCGCCTTCTGCGCCAGCTCGACCTGGCGCCCGAGGCGTCGCAGCGCGCGACCGCTCAGGCCCTGGGCATTTCCCTGGGTCGGCTCAACGCGCTTTTACGCGCTGCGGGCGACGCCGGTCTGATCAAGATCTTCATCCTGCTGTCGGTGCTGATCTTTGGCATCTCTTATGTCCAAAGCCATTTCCCGCCCGAACGCACCCGCGCCATGCTGGGCGGGCGGTCCGGTCTGGGTTCCAATACGCTGGCAGCCCTTCTGGGCACGCTGACACCGTTCTGTTCCTGCTCGTCGATCCCCTTGTTCATCGGTTTCACCGCGGCTGGTCTGCCGCTGGCGGTGACGTTCTCTTTCCTCATCTCATCTCCGCTGGTCGATCTGGCCTCGGTCATCCTGTTGGCCTCGATCTTCAGCTGGCCGATTGCCCTTGCCTATGTGGTGGTCGGGCTGGTGGTGGCCATCGTGGGTGGGACGGTCATCGGACGCCTGGGGATGGAGGATCAGGTTGCGGCCTTTGTCCGCACGGTTCCCGTCTCGGGTGAGGCGGCGACCATGACGAAGGGCGAGCGGCTGGCCTATGCGCGCGATCAGGTGGTGGAAATCGTCGACCGCGTCTGGCCCTATGTGCTGATCGGCGTCGGCATTGGCGCCGCGATCCACAACTGGGTGCCCGCCGACGTGATCTCGGCCCTTCTGGGGCAAGACAAATGGTGGTCCGTCCCCGTGGCGGTGCTGGTGGGGATCCCGATGTATGCCGACATCTTCGGCACGCTGCCGATTGCCGAGGCGCTGGTGGCCAAGGGCGTGGGCCTTGGCACGGTGCTGGCCTTCATGATGGCGGTGACCGCCCTGTCGCTGCCGTCGCTCATCATGCTCAAGCGGGTGGTCAAGATGCCGCTGCTGGCCACCTTCACCGGCGTCGTGACCCTTGGCATCCTGTCCATCGGGCTGATCTTCAACGCGATTTCCAACTGGTTCATCTGAGAAAGGCCACATCATGATCATCAAGATCCTTGGCTCGGGCTGCAAGAAATGCGTGGCCCTGGGCGAAAACGCCAAGGCGGCGGCTGCGGCCGCCGGGAAGGAGGCCGAGATCCTCAAGGTCACCGACTTTGCCGAAATCGACGCCTATGGGGTGATGTCGACGCCGGGGCTGGTGGTGGACGAAAAGGTTGTTTCCACCGGCAAGGTGTTAAGCGCCGAAGAAATCGGAAAGCTTATCTGATGGAGTATCGCGTCCACGCCCGCCGCATCGATGCGCATGGCAGTCTAGCGGTCGCGAAGGAAGCCGAGGTCACGCTGGACACCGATCTGGCCGGGCGGGGCGATGCGATGAACCCGGTGGAACTGCTGCTGGCGGCACTGGCCGCCTGCATGCTGAAGGGGATCGAACGGGTGACACCGATGCTGCATTTCCAGATCGACGGGGCCGAGGTTCGGCTGGAAGCGGTGCGCCAGGATGTGCCGCCAAAGCTGACGCTGATCCGCTACGAGATCTTCGTGGACAGTGCCGAGACGGACCAACGCCTTGCTTTGCTGCACCGCAACGTCCTGAAATACGGCACCATCTCTAACACGCTGTCGGCGGCCGTGCCGCTGGAAGGCACCCTGCGCCGCGCCTCAGGTCGCGGCTGAGAGGTTCACCCGCTTCATGAGGGCCTCGGCGCTTTCCTTGCGTTCGGAATAACGGTCCACAAGGTAACCGGCCCGGTCGCGCGTCAGCAGGGTGAACTTCATCAGTTCCTCCATCACGTCCACGATCCGGTCGTAGAGCGGTGACGGTCGCATGCGCCCGGCTTCGTCGAACTCCTGAAACGCCTTCGGGATCGAGGACTGGTTGGGGATCGTCAGCATCCGCATCCAGCGGCCAAGCACGCGCATCTGGTTCACCGCGTTGAAGCTTTGCGACCCGCCCGAGACCTGCATCACGGCCAGCGTCTTGCCTTGCGTCGGCCGCACCGCACCATCGGAAAGCGGGATCCAGTCGATCTGCGTCTTCATCAGACCGGTCATTGCCCCGTGGCGTTCGGGCGAGGACCAGACCATCCCCTCGCACCAGGCGGTAAGGTCGCGCAATTCGCGCACTTTCGGGTGGGTCGCATCCACCCCATCATCGACAAGCGGCAGGCCGGAGGGGTTGAAAAACCGCACCTCGGCGCCGAGCCGGGTCAGAATTCTGGCCGCCTCCTCGGCCGCCAAACGGGAAAAGCTGCGAGGGCGCAGCGAGCCGTAAAGGATGAGAATGCGCGGCGGGTGGACGGACTGCGGAGGTGAGAACAGCCGGTCGCCATCGATACCGGGGAACAGGGCGTCGTCTATGTTGGGTGTATCGGTCATGTTGGAAACCTGCTGCGGGTGCGATTGGCGAAGGCGACCAGCGACAGCATCACCGGCACCTCGACCAGCACACCGACGACAGTGGCAAGCGCGGCTCCGGAATTGAGGCCGAATAGTCCGATGGCGACAGCCACCGCCAGTTCAAAGAAGTTCGATGTGCCGATCAGGGCACAGGGCGCCGCCACCTTGTGCGGCAGTTTCCACGCAAAGGCCCAGGCATAGCCAAGCGCGAAGATGCCGTAGGACTGGATGATGATCGGCACGGCAATGAGCGCGATCAGCAGGGGCTGGGCGATGATCACTTGGCCCTGAAAGCCGAAGAGCAGCACCACCGTCAGCAAGAGGCCGAGAACCGACCCGGGCTTGATCCGCGCCGTGAACTCGGCAATCGCCGCTTCGCCCCCGCGCGCCATCAGGGCCCGCCGCGTCAGTGCCCCGGCGATCAGCGGGATCACGATGTAAAGGACAACCGACAGGATCAGCGTCTCCCAGGGCACCGTGATGTCGGTGACCCCCAGCAGGAAGGCCACGATCGGCGCAAAGGCCACGACCATGATCAGGTCGTTCACGCTGACCTGCACCAGCGTATAGTTCGGATCGCCCTTCGTCAGTTGCGACCAGACGAAGACCATCGCCGTGCAGGGTGCAGCACCAAGCAGGATCAGCCCGGCGATGTATTCGGGTGCCTTGGCCGGATCGATCAGCCCGGCGAAAAGGTGATCGAAGAACAGCACCCCAAGCGCCACCATGGTGAAGGGCTTGATCAGCCAGTTGACGACCAGCGTGATCA
>JALQTL010000350.1 GCA_023260935.1 Paracoccaceae bacterium | reverse complement strand
CAGGCTGGCCGATCGGCCCGCACGACGTGCCCGCTCTGCTGCTGCGCGACCTGCTGATCCCGGCAATCTGGGGCGCCACCTTCCTGCGGCGCGGCTTTGAATGGCGCGGCACGCCGATGGGCGACGAACATCAGGGCCGGGACCGGGCATCGCCGGCGCCGCAGGCGCATCCGGTTCCGGCCGAGTGAGCGGATGGACGAGGCCGGGATCGTTGCCCTGATCGGCACCTACGGGTTGGCGGTTCTGGTGCCGGTCGCGGTGCTGGAAGGGCCGGTGGTTTCGGTGATCGCGGGGTATCTGGTGCGGCTGAACCTGATCGATCTGACCCAGACGCTGGTGCTGCTGGTGCTAGCCGATCTGGCAGGGGATCTTTTACTGTACGGGCTGGGGCGCAGTGGCCGGGTGGGCTTTGCCCTGCGCTGGCTGGGGCGCTTCGGCGTCACACGCGACCGGCTGGCGTGGCTGATCCGTGCCTTTCGGGCGCGCGGCGGGCGCATCCTGATTTTGGGCAAGCTGACCCATTCGGCGGGCTTTGCCGTGCTGCTGGCGGCCGGCCTGGCGCGGATGCCGCCGGGGCGGTTTCTGGCGCTGAACCTGCTTGCGACGGGCCCCAAGGTCTGCGCCCTTGTCGCCATCGGCTGGGCCTTCGGCGAGGTATCGGCCAAGGTTGGCAACTGGCTGCTGGGGGCAAGCCTTCTGGCCCTCCTTTGCCTTGGCCTGTGGGTTGCAACCCTGCTTATCGGAAAGACGTGGATGCGATGACCCTGCCCCGTGTGACCTGCCTGATCCCCGCCCATGACGAGGCCGCCCGGATTGCCGGTGTTCTGGCGGCGGTGCGTGGGCATCCGCTGGTGTCGAGGACGCTGGTGATTGACGACGGGTCAACCGATGGAACCGCGGCGCTGGTGCGTCGGCTTGGGGTGGATGTGCTGGGCCTTTCGCCCAACCGGGGCAAATCGGCCGCGCTTGCCGAAGGGCTGGCGCGCGTCACTACAAGCCATGTGATGTTGCTGGATGCCGATCTGACCGGGCTGAGCCCCGATGATGTAAGCCGGCTGATCCAGCCGGTTCTGACGGGGCGGGCGGGGGTGGCACTGTCGCTGCGCGGCAACGCGCCCTTGCCGTGGCAGGCACTGGGGGTGGATTACATCACCGGCGAAAGGGTGTTGCCCATGGCGCTGATGCGGCCGATCCTGCCCGAAATGGCGGCCCTGCCCCGCTTCGGGCTGGAGGTGTTCATGAATGACCATATCCGCGCCTCGGGCCTGGCGGTGGCGGTTGTGCCATGGCCGCGGGTGGCCAGCCCGGCCAAGCGGCGCAAGCGGGGGATGGTCGCCGGCTTGCGGGCCGATCTGGGGATGCTGGCCGATATCCTGCGCACGGCCGGGCCCGTGGCGCCCTTGCGCCAGATCGCCTATCTGCGCGGCGCGCGGGTCTGACGCGGGGTCAATCCACCTGTTCGATGCTGATCTTCACCGCGGCATACCAGTCGGCCACGGCGCGGATGTCTTCATCCGTCATATCCTGTGCGATCGGGGTCATCACCTCATGCACGCGGCGGCCGCTGCGAAAGGCCTTCAGCTGGGTGTCGATATAGATGTTCGTCTCTCCCGCAAGGTTCGGGGCATCGGGGCGCTGTGCCAGACCGTCGGTACCGTGGCAGGCAACACAGGCCTCTGGCGCGGCGGCCGGGTCCGCGGCCAGATCGACCGTCACCTTGTTGCCGGAATACCAGGCCGCCAGATCAAGGATCTGCTGATCTGACAGGTTTCGCGCCACGATCGACATCATCTCATGCTCGCGCGTGCCGTCACGAAAGGCGGTCAGCTGATGGCGGATGTAGTCGGCCGGTTCCCCCCCGATATGGGGGGCAATGGGGATGCGCGCCATGCCGTCCAGCCCGTGACAGGTGCGGCACTGGCCCGCCAGAACCTTGCCCGCAGCCCGATCGCCCGCGGTTTCGGCGAAGGCGCCCCCGGCAAGGAAAACCCCGCCGAGAGCCGAAAGGATGACCTGCCTCATTGGGCAGGCGGGCCCACATAGGCGATGCGCCAGATCGCGCCGGCGAAATCGTCGCTCACCAGCATCGACCCGTCGGGCAGGAAGGCGATGTCCATCGGGCGGCCCCGGTATTCGCCCGTTTCCTCGTTCAGCCAGCCGGCGGCGAAAACCTCGGTCCCGGCAGCATTCCCTTCGTCATCGACGGCCGTGAACATCACTTGCGCGCCAACCGGAACCGTGCGGTTCCATGATCCGTGCTGAGCCGAAAAGATGCCCTTGCGGTATTTTTCGGGGAAGGAGGAGCCGCGATAGAAGCTCATCCCCAGATCGGCGGCATGGGCCTGCATTTCCACCGCCGGCGGCACGAATTCCACGCCTTCGGGGCGGGGCACATCCTTGTATTCGGGAATGATCACACTGGCCCCGCCCAGCCAGGGATAGCCGAAGTGCTGGCCCGCCGCGGTCTGGCGGTTGATCTCTCCCGGCGGGATGTCATCGCCCATGCCGTCGGTCTGGTTGTCAGTCCACCACAGATCGCCATTGGCGGGGTTGAAGTCGTGGCCGACAGAGTTGCGCACGCCGCGGGTAAAGACCTCGCGCCCGGTGCCATCGGTATTGATGCGGATGATGCCGCCGATGCCCAGCCGGTCATAAAGTTCCAGCTTGTCGCGCGGCTGGATGTTGTGGGGCTGGCCCAGCGAGATGTAAAGCTTCCCATCCGGCCCCACCCGGCAGACGCGGGCAGTGTGGTTGAAGCTTTCCTCTTCGACCGGGATCAACTCTCCCTTCGGGACGACAACGCCGACAGCCGGGTCGGGGCCTTCAAAGAAGAATTCGGCAGCCGGGAAAACCAGCACGCGGTTGCGTTCCGCGATGTAAAGAAAACCGTCGCGCGAAAAGCAGGGGCCGTTGGGAATGTCAAAGGTGATCGAGGGGGCAAAATCCATCACCTGATCGGCCACGCGGTTGCGGTCGCGGTCCACCACGGACCAGACCTTGTCCTTGCGCGTGCCGACGAACAGCACCGTTCCCTGCGGCGCCACGGCCATCGACCGGGCATCGGGGACAACCGCGTAAAGGCTGACCTCGAACCCGTCAGGCACCTTGATGTGGGGCACGATGGCGGCAAGCGCTTCGGCGGTGGGGCCGGTCTGCGCAACCGTGGTAAAGGTGGCATCGGTACGCTGCATGTTCGACAGCTTTTCCATGTTGTCCTGCGCCAGCACCGGCCCGCACAGGGCCGAGGTCAGCAGCATTCCGGCAAGAAACTTCAGCGTCTTCATCTTATCCTCCCACTGTTTCACAAGGTCGGCGGCCGGGCGCCCGCGTCAGGCGCCCGGCCCGGGGCCGGGATCAAAGGTTTCCGCGGCTCATTTCACTGGCGATGTGATCGGCCTGCCGGATGGCAAGGGCAACAATCGTCAGGGTCGGGTTTTCGGCGGCGCCGGTGGTGAACTGGCTGCCGTCCGAGACAAAGAGATTGGCGATGTCATGCGACTGGCCCCATCTGTTCACCACCCCGTCCTCGGGCCGTTCGGACATGCGGTTGGTTCCCAGATTGTGGGTCGAGGGATAGGGCGGCGTCGGGAAGGCCCGGGTTGCGCCAACCGCCTCATACATCGCGATACCCTGCTTGTAGGCGTGGTTACGCATGGCGATGTCATTCGGGTGGTCGTCGAAATGCACATTCGCAACCGGCAGGCCGAACTGGTCCTTCGCCTCGGAAAGGGTGACGCCGTTCTGAAGCTGGGGCATGTCTTCGCCCACGATCCACATGCCGGCCATGTTTTCGTAATGGTCAAGGGCCGTGGTGAAGCTGCGCCCCCAGCCGCCGGGGTTCAGGAAGGCGGCCATGAAGGGCAAGCCAAGGCTAAGCGTTTCCAGCTCGTACCCGCCGACGAACCCGCGTGAGGGGTCGTGGCGGGCTTCGTCCTGCACGATGCCGGCCATGGTAGTGCCGCGCCACATCCGCACGGGCTTGTCGAAGATCGCGTAGACCGATCCGGTAGTGTGGCGCATATAGTTGCGGCCGACCATGCCCGACGAATTCGCCAGCCCGTCCGGGAACATGCTGGAGGCCGAGTTCAGCAACAGGCGCGGGCTTTCAAAGCTGTTACCCGCCACGCAGACGATCCGGGCCTTCTGCATTTGCAGGTTGCCGTCCTTGTCGAAATATTCGACCCCCGACACCTTGCCCGCGTCATTGTGCAGGATGCGGGCCACATGGGCACGGTCGCGCACTTCCAGATTGCCCGTCGCCTCGCCCGCCGGGATATCGGTATAGGCGGCCGACCACTTGGCCCCCCATTTGCAGCCCTGAAAACAGAAGCCCGTCTGCTGGCAAGCCATCCGGCCATCGTAATCGGCCGAGTTGATCGCCATCCGGCCGGTATGCACCTCTTTGTAGCCCAGCGCCTTGGCGCCCTTTTCGAACACCTTGTAATTGTTGTTGCCGGGCAGGCCCGCGCGATCGCCCGTGCGGGTGACGCCCAGTTTCGTTTCCGCCTTTTCATACCAAGGCGCCATTTCGGCGGCGTCGATGGGCCAGTCCAGAAGATTGGCCCCTTCAACCGTGCCATAGGTTGTCAGCGCCTTCCATTCATGGTCCTGAAAGCGGATCGACGCGCCCGCCCAATGCGTGGTGGTGCCGCCCACGGCCTTGACGATCCAGGCCGGAAGCCCCGCGAAATCCTTGGCCACCCGCCATGTGCCGCTTGTGGTCCGGGCATCCAGCCATGCCAGCTGGCCGAAGCTTTCCCATTCGTCGTTGATATAGTCTTCGGGCAGATACCTTCCGCCGGCCTCCAGCGCCACGACCTTGACACCCTTCTGCGCCAGTTCGTTGGCCAGCACGCCACCCCCTGCACCGGTGCCGATGATGACGACCACGGAATCGTCGTTCAGATCAAACGTTGCCACTTGCCGCCCCCCTTTTCAAAGCCAGTTGATGTCATCAAAGCCGCGGTCGATGTAACCGCCCTTGCTGAAGGACTCGCCTTCATAGCCGAAGATCGGCCAGACCTCCTTCTGGTTGTAAAGGCCGGTCACAAGCCCGGCGCGGATGGTCTGGAAGAACACCCCGCCCTCGATGGCCTGAAGCACCTTGACCCGGTCTTCCTCCCACCCGATCGAAAGATAATCTGCATGGCCCTGCGCCACTGCGGCGGCATTCAGTTCCGCGACGCCCGCGGCGACCAGATCCTTGCTTGCTTCGGAATCGTAGCCCTTCACCGCCACGGCATAGAAGGCATCGGCCACCTGATCGTGCGGATAGATATCGCGCGCCATCTGGAGCAATGTGGCCATTTCATCGGGCGAGATCACGCTAACCTCCATCGCCCAGGCGGCGTCGGGTGCGGCGATGAACCCAGCCCCCATGACCGCCAGTGCCCCGGCCGCAACTGCCCTCCCCAGCAACGCGCGGCGCGTCAGGCCGTCCTTGTCCACCCTCTTCTCCATTCGCTTCCTCCCATGAAAGAACGGAAAAAGAGGGGGACAGGCCCCTACAGGAACCTGCCCCCCCTTTGCAAAACCTCGATCTGATAGCCATCGGGATCGGCGATGAAGAAGAACTTCGCCACCGGAACACCGTTGTTCTGGAAATCGACCAGCTTGCGTGGGGCCAGACCGGCGGCCTCCAGCCGCGCATGTTCTGCCGCCACATCCGTGACCGAAACGGCCAGATGGCCATAGCCATCGCCCAGATCGTAAGGCTGGGTCCGGCCCTTGTTCACCGTCAGTTCAAGTTCAAAGGCGGTTTCGGGGTTGGAAAGGTAGATCAGCGTGAAGCCGTCGAAATCCAGCCTGTCGGCAACCTTCAGCCCAAACGCAGTATCATAGAAGGCAACGGACCGCGCCTCATCCAGAACGCGGATCATGGAATGGATTGCCTTGGCCATGCTGCCCCCCAAAAAACGCTGTCGCTTTGGTAAGGCTAGCGGACCAATTTTATTCCCGGGTAGTAGTGGACTACTACAGCGTGTATTTCTTCCTATTCCGCCGCGATCTGACGATCTGACGGGGGCATCTTGTCATTCTCACCCAGATGAAGCGTGCAGGCACAGCGCAAGAGCGAGGCAAAATTGCGCGCCTCGCCATGCTGTTCCAGCACTTCGGAATGCAGCTTCGACAAGAAGGCCGGGGTGCTGCTGCCTTCCAGACGGGCCATCTGGTCAAGGATGCCCCAGAAGGCCCGCTCCAGCCGGATGCTGGTAGACTGGCCGTTCAGGCGAAGGCGGCGGGTGATGGATTCGTAGCGATTTGGGTTCTGACCTGCGAAGATCTGACACATTCCAACGTCCTCCCTTTGAAAAAAATGGACGATTGGCAGACAAGGTCAACCATTAATCCGGCCTTCGCGGGGAAGTGGGCGGGACGGTGCCTTGGCGGGGCCTGTCACGCCTTGGCCAGAAGATGGGCCTTGAAGCGGGCCATCTCTTGGGCGGATGGCGGGCGGCCGGTATAGACCTCGACATATTTGGGAATCCGTTGCAATCGCACCTCCAGCGTTTCGCGCGTCTGCATCGAAATATAGCCGATCTGAACCAGATAGATGGTGCGCGCCCGCACATCGGCGTCCAGCGCATCATGGCCCCACAGCCCCAGCATGGCCGACAGGGCCTGAAGGCGGGCCGCATCGGCCGCATGCAACCGCGCCAGCATGCGGGCATCCTGCAATGCCCAGCCCCGCACCGCGAATTCAAGCCGCGCATCAAAACTGTGGTCTGACAGAAAACAGCCGATCACATTCAGCATCGCCTCTGTCTCGCTGCCGGCATAGGCCCGCGCCGCCGCCATCAACGGGCGGGTCGTGGCATCGGCCCAGCGATCGGCCAATGCCTCCAGAAGCGCCTGACGATCCTTGAAGAACCAGTAGAAGCTGGTGCGCGAAAGCCTCAGCCGCGCGCCCAGTGTCTGGATCTTTACCGCGTCGATGCCCTGTTCGATCAACGTTTCATAGGCTGCATTCACCCAAAGCTCGGGCGATCCGCGCCATCCGCTTTCCTGCTGTTCGGGTCCGCTCATGCAGCGCAGCCTATGCCGGGGGCCGGGGCAACTCAAGAAAATGTTCATGGGCGCACGTTAACTTGACAGGTATGAACATTTCAGGAAACCTTTTCCGGCAACCCACCGGAGTGGCCCCATGTCGAACGACCCCCTGCTGCAACCCTATCGCCTGAAACACCTGACACTGCGCAACCGGATCATGATCAGCAGTCATGAACCGGCCTATGCCGAGGACGGCATGCCGAAAGACCGCTATCGCGCCTATCATGTGGAACGGGCGCGGGCCGGGGTGGCGCTGACGATGACGGCAGGGTCGGCCTCGATCGCCCGGGACAGCCCGCCGGTGTTCAACAACATCCTGGCCTGGAAGGACGAGGTGGTGGGCTGGATGAAGGCGATGGTGGATGAATGCCACGATCACGGGGCCGCCGTGATGATCCAGCTTACGCATCTGGGCCGGCGCACAAGGTGGGACAAGGCCGACTGGCTTCCCGTTCTGGCCCCCAGCCACGAACGCGAAGCCGCCCACCGCGCCTTTCCGAAGCGGATCGAGGATTGGGACATTGCCCGCATCATCGGGGATTTCGCAGATGCCGCCGAAAGGATGAAGGCGGCCGGTGTCGACGGGATCGAACTGGAAGCCTATGGCCACCTTCTGGAACAGTTCTGGTCGCCCTTGACCAACGATCTGGAGGCCCCCTATGGCGGCAGCCTTGAGAACCGCCTGCGCTTTACCTTTGATGTGCTGCGGGCGATCCGCGCCCGCTGTGGCGAAGATTTCATCGTGGGCCTGCGCTATACCGGCGATCAATGCGCCCCCGGCGGGATGACCGCCGCCGAAGGGATGGAGGTCAGCCAGAAGCTGAAGGCCAGCGGTCTGGTCGACTTTCTGAATGTCGTGCGCGGCTCGATCGATACCGATGCCGCACTGACCGACCTGATCCCGATTCAGGGCATGCGCAGTGCGCCGCATCTGGATTTCGCGGGCGACATTCGCGCGGCCACCGGCTTTCCCACCTTTCACGCCGCGCGCATTCCGGATGTGGCGACAGCCCGCCATGCGATTGCCAGCGGCAAGCTGGACATGGTGGGGATGACGCGGGCGCATATGGCGGACCCGCATCTGGTGCGCAAGATCATCGAAGGGCGGG
>JALQTL010000335.1 GCA_023260935.1 Paracoccaceae bacterium | reverse complement strand
CGCCCAGCGCCGGATACCGCGCCTGATCCGAGAAATTATAGATCGGCAGCACGCGGCGCACGTCTTCGGGCCCGAAAAGCTCTGCATCGGTGCCGTTGATCTGCATCGCATTCACGACGCGCGCCGACATTTCCATCTCGGCCGGGGTGTGGGCCAGGCTGATCATGCCGCGCTGCGACAGCATGATGTTGTAGTTCAGTTCCCGCGAGAGGCCCTCGTACAGCTTCAGCGCCATGTCATAAAGGCGCACACTTTCCGGGAAGAAATAGTTTGACCGCACCACCGTGGTATTGCGCCCGGTGTTTCCGCCCCCCAGCCAGCCCCTTTCGATCACCGCGACATTCGTGATGCCATGGTTCCGGGCAAGGTAATAGGCTGTTGCAAGGCCATGGCCGCCGCCGCCGATGATGACCACGTCATAACGCGCCTTCGGATCGGGACTTTCCCAGGCCTTCGCCCAACCCTGCTGATTGTTGAGCCCTTCCTTCAAAAGCGAAAGGGCGGAATAGTGCCTTGTCATTACGATCATCCGGCTATGAAAGGCCCGCCCCGAAGGACGGGCAAAAGTGTTCAGGCGCGCAGGGCCCGGCCTTCGGGGTCGTAGGGAGAGGCAGGGATGACACGCGCGCCAACCTCTTGCCCTACGATATGCAGGCTTAGCGCCGTGCCGGGGGCCGCCACCTTGCGGTCGACCATGGCCAAGGCAAGGCTCTTGCCGATCGTGTGACCATACCCGCCCGAGGTGACAAAGCCTACCAGCCGCCCGTCCTGCCATACCGGTTCATAGCCGGTGGCGTCTGCATCGGTGGCATCGATCTCCAGCGTCACGATGACCCTGGACGATGGGTTTGCGCGCTCTGTCAGGGCAGCCGCGCGCCCTGTGAAGCCGTCCCGGTTCCAGTCGATGAACCGGTCCATGCCGGTTTCGCCCGGTGTGTAGCCCTGAGTGAACTCGCGCGACCAGATGCCAAAGCTTTTCTCCAGCCGCAACGACAGGACAGCGTTGAAGCCGATCTCGCGGATGCCGAATTCGGCGCCTGCTTCCAGCAGCAGCTTGCGAAGCGTCGCATGTTCAAGCGCTCCGACGTTGATCTCGAATCCCAGTTCGCCGGTCACCGACATGCGCGCCACCTTGGTGCGCAGAAGGCCAAGATCAACCGTTGCCAGCCCCATGAAGGGCAGGGCCGCGGCCGACAGATCCTGATGCGCCAGCTTTTCCAAAACGCTGCGCGACTTCGGCCCGATGACCGCGACCCCCCCCACGGTGTCCGAGATGTCTCGGACTGTGACACCGCTGGTGGTGGTGCCTTCGAACCAGCGCATGTGCCATTGCCGAAGATAGTACGAGCCCATGATCCACCAGGTGCCATTGCCCCAGTTCAAAAGCGTCAGATCACCCTTCAGCTTGCCGTTCTCGGCCAGCATCGGCGCAAGGCCCGCGCGTCCCGGTTTGGGAAGCCGGCATGCAAAGGTGCGTGCAAGCCAAGCCTCGGCATCGGGGCCTGTAACTTCATAACGCGAGAAGGCCGTGATATCGAGCAGCGCCACGCTTTCGCGGGCGGCCCGCGCCTCGGCGCCGATGATGTCGAAAGCGTTGGACCGTTTCAGGGAGGGTTCTTCCCTGAACCCGGCAGGTGCGAAGTACAGCGGCTGCTCCAGGCCCCAGCCGGCGCCCCACTGGCAGCCCGCGGAAGTCATGTCGGCATAGGCACCGGGCGTTTTCAGAACCCGGCCTGCGGGAAGTTGTTCGTTCGGGTAGGACATGACGAAACGGCGCGAATAGAACTGGCCGGTCGTCTGGCGGATGTATTCGCGGTTTGACGCGAAATCGCCATATCGGGCGATGTCCATGCCGAAGATATCGGCCTGGGGTTCGCCTTCGATCATCCATTCGGCCAGCGATTTGCCGACGCCGCCCCCCTGAAGGAAGCCCGCCATCACGCCGCATGCCACCCAGTAATTGCGCAGTCCGCGCACCGGGCCGACCAGCGGGTTGCCATCAGGCGAGAAGGTGAAGGCTCCATTCACCCACCGCTTCACACCAGCGCTGTTCAGGCAAGGGAACCGCTTGAACCCGAGGCCCAGTTCATGTTCGATCCGGCCCAGGTCTTCCTGGATCAGCTCGATGCCGAAATCCCACGGGGCGCCGTCCATGTGCCAGTGCTTGAAATCGCGTTCGTAGATCCCCAGAAGCAGGCCCTTCTGTTCCTGGCGGGTGTAGGTGAACCCTTCCAGATCGACGATCAGGGGGATTTCCCCCTGCATAGCCACCAGTTCGGGGATCGCCTCGGTCACCAGATAGTGGTGTTCCATGGGCGTAACGGGCAGGTCCACGCCCGCCATGCGCCCCACCTGCTTGGCCCAGAGGCCGCCCGCGTTGACGACGTGCTCGGCCACGATCACACCCTTGTCGGTGATCACCTCCCATTGGCCGTCGGCGCGTTGGCGCAGGTCGTTGACCTTCGTGTGTTCAAGGATTTGTGCGCCACGATTCTTGGCTGCGCGGGCGTAGGCGTGGACGACGGCCGAAGGGTCGATGTGCCCTTCACGGTCGCTCCACATGCCGCCGATGATACCTTCGGTCGAGATGATGGGACAGCGGCGCTTGATTTCATCCGGGCCGATCAGTTCCACGTCGTCGATGCCAAGCGACTGGAAGGTGCGATAGGCCGATTGCAGCCATTCCCATCGTGCCGGCGCTGAGGCGATGGAAATGCCGCCCGTCATGTGCATGCCGATGTTGATGCCGGATTCCTCTCCAACCTCGGTCAGCAGGTCGATGGTATACGCCTGGAGGGCGGCTATGTTCGGGTCGGCGTTCAGCGCGTGAAAGCCGCCGGCCGCGTGCCAGCTGGATCCTGCTGTCAGCACGTCGCGCTCCAGCAGCGCCACATCGGTCCAGCCAAACTTTGTCAGATGATAGGCGACCGAGGCTCCGACCACGCCCCCGCCGATGATGACGACCCGATAGTGATTCAGCATGGCAGCCCTCCAGTTTCGGAAAAGCTGCCATATCCGTACACTTATGTCCAGTCATGGGATCCGGCGGCAGGGGCTCAGTCCCGCGTCCTTTCGCCATCCCTGGCCCGGCGCGGCGCGAAGTATTTCTCTTCAATACACTTCGCCAGATGTGCCCGGTGCTTCGGTGCCGGTTGGTGGCCGGTGAAGATATGCAGGTAGGCTGGCCCGTAGGAAAAACGGATTTCGGCGGGTTCGAAGTCTTCCAGCGTATACTGGCCGATTTGCGTGTAATACAGCGTCCGGGCCCGGATCAGGGCCTCTTCCTCGGGGTATCCGTACCGCAGGAACATGCGCCGCAAGGCATCTACCCGAATGCCGTCTGTTTGGGTCACGACCGCGCGGACGTCGTCGGCCCGGCGCGCCCAAAGGCGGACGGCCATGTCCAGAGGGGGATCAAACAGGGTTTCATCCAGCCAGCATTCGAAAACATTGATGACGGCCATGATGACGTCACTTGCCGGCCGCATCGCGCGTTCGATGATCGGACTCGTATTCTTGCGCAACCATTCGTCCAGCATGGCGCTTTGCAGCGCCTCGCGGCTTTCGAAATGCCAATAAAAGCTGGATCGCGCCACGCTCAGCTGCTTGGCCATGATCTGGATCTTGACGTTGTCGATACCGTCTTCGACAAGGGTTTTAAGCGCCAGATCCAGCCAGTCCTGTCTGGTTTTTCTTTCGGTTTTGTCCTCGGTGTCAGCGGATTGGGCTTCGTTCATACCACCGTCTTGCACGCGCCATCCCCCTGAGAAAGAAGCCTTCTAGTCTGATAGTATGGCCCGGTTGGCGTAAAGCGCAACGACCGCAGCCATTCTTCTAGCGCGTTCAGATGAACTTCTGTCGCTTTTATTGTGGACACTAGTGTTCGGGCGGTAATAACGTCACCGCTGGAAAAGCATCCTGGAACGGGTGAATCAGGTAGGTGGGCACAGCCAGGTACGCGCGGCGTGTCATCCGTCCTGCCTCCTGATCCGCGCCCTTCGGGAATCTGAGCCGTTCATGACGCAACACGGAGAACAGTCATGTCGATCACCGTATTCAAGACCCTAGCCCTTGCAGCAAGCGTCAGCCTGATCGCGCTGACGGCTTCCGCCCAGAGCATGACCATCAAGCTGGCGACGGACTCGGGCGCGAAAGGATCGCCCACCGGCGATGCGATGGAGAAATGGGCCTCGCTGATCGAAGAGGGCACCAATGGCGACATCAAGGTCGACATCTTCTACCAGAACGAACTGGGCGGGCAGCAGGAAATCTTTGATCTGTTTGTCGCCAATGATGTGCAGCTGATGATCAACTGGCCATCGACATCCTATGACGAGCGGATTGGTCTTCTTTACACGCCCTACATGCTGAAAAGCTGGGACGATGCGTTCAAGGCATATGGGCAGGACGGTTGGTTGAATGGCATCCTTGACGAGGTCTATGCTGATATCGGTTTGAAATTTTTCGGCGCATGGCCCGAGGGTTTCAATGGCGTCGCCACCAAGGGCAAGTACGCCACGACGATCGAGGAGGCCGCTTCGCTGAAGGTGCGGGTGCCGACGATGTTCCCGATGGCGGAATCGCTTCAGGCGATGGGCTACCAGACGGCATCGATCGACTGGTCGGAAACCTTCACCTCGATCCAGACCGGCGTGGTGGATGGTGATGCGGCAAACGTGATCTATTGGGATTACGAATATTTCCGCGACACGATCAACTACTACAACCGCACCCGTCAACAGTTCATCACCGGCGTGATCTCGGCCAACGGGGAATTCTGGGAGGGCCTGACCGACGACCAGAAGAAGGTCGTGGCAGACGCGGCGCAGGTGATCATGCAGGATGGTTTCGACTCCGCGCGCACGATCGATGCCGGATATGTGGAACAGGCCAAGGCGGCGGGGATCGAGTACATCGAGCCGACCGATGAGGAGCTGGCGCCGATCGCCCGCAAGGTGCGCGAGGAAGTCTGGCCCCTGATGGACGAACGCATTGGCAAGGAGATCATGGAGAAGGTCCGCGCGAACGCAGCAGAGTTCTGATGCCGGCGAAGAAAATAGCCAGACTGGCCGCGGGCGTGCTTGACACGCTCGCGGCCATCTCCGTGGCGGTTGTCGTCGCGCTTATGGTGTTTCTGATCTTCGCCCGCTTCGCGAATATTTCCGTTGTCGGGATCTTCGAGATCATCGGCCTGTTCGCGATGGCCAGCTACATGTTCGGTGCGGCAACCGCATCACGACGGCATCAGCATCTGGTCGTAGATTGGCTTAACGAAAAGCTGACCGATCCTCGCCACAGGGCCATCCAGCAGTTCGTTGTTGCGCTTTGCACCGTTCTGGCCACCGCGCTCTTTGTCTATTGGACCTACCGGATGCTGGCCTGGGGTATGAAGCGCCCGCAGTTCACGCCGTCTTTCGGGATTCCGATGTGGGTGCCGCAACTTTCCCTCGTGGTCGGTTCGGTTGGCTGCCTGATCTATGCGTTGCGGGATTTGGTCAACAGTCTGGGCGCGCTGCGCAAAACGAAAGGAAGCTGACCATGCTCGGCCTGATCGCCGTGCCCCTGCTTATCCTGATGCTGGCGGTGGGAGTGCCTGTCGCCTTCAGTTTCGCCCTGGTCACCGGGTATCTTGTCTGGCTCTATGACGCGAACCTCAACACATTGATGATGCAGGGCTATCGCTCGCTCGACTCGGTCGTGCTTCTGGCCTTGCCGCTGTTCATCTTCACCGGGTATCTGATGGATCGCGGGGGCATCGCGCGCCGGGTGATTGAATTCGTGGGCAGGATTGCCACCGGCCGCTCCGGCATGGGCAGCGTGATTGTGCTGTCATCGGCGATCTTCGGCGCGATTGCCGGCACCGCTTCGGCCGCGGTCGCGTCGATGGGAACGATCATGTCCCAGCCGATGGAGGACAGGGGATATCCGCGCGGTTACACCGCAGCCCTTTTGGGCGTGTCCTCGCTTCTGGGCATCCTGATCCCGCCGTCGATCACCATGATCCTGTTTGCTGTGGTCACAAGGCAATCCGTAGCGGCCTGTTTTGCGGCATCGATGGGGCCGGCGTTGCTGCTGATCGTCGGGCTTATCGTCTTCAACCGCATCGTGGTGGCACGCAACCCCGATATCCTGCCCCCGCCGCGTGATGACACGCGCAGCTTTGCCCGTGTCTCGATTTCGGCCTTGCCGGCGCTGTCGCTTCCCATGATCATTCTTGGCGGGATCTATGGCGGGTTCTTCACCCCGACCGAGGCTGCGGCCGTGGCATCGGTGGCATCGATCCTGATCGGTTTCTTCATCTATCGCGAACTGAAGCTGCGAAACCTGGCGGAGGCCCTGGTCCGGACCGCGGAAACGACGGGGTCGATCATCCTCATCCTGCTGTTCTCGTTCCTGATTTCCCGGATCATGGCGTCAGAGCGTGTGCCGCAGGATCTGTCCGAGGCGGTTCAGGGTTTTGCCACCTCGCCAATTGGCGCCATCCTGCTGACCAATCTGGTTCTGGTCGTTGCAGGCGCGCTGATGGATGACGTGTCTTGCACGGTCGTTGTCGCCCCCCTGTTCCTGCCGCTGATGGAGGCATCCGGTGTCAGTCCGGTGCAGTATGCGTCGATCGTGGCCTGCTCTGTTGTGATCGGTGCCAACAGCCCGCCGATGGCGCCCATCCTTTACATGGCATGCCGGGTCTGCCGGGCTTCGGTCCTGGATGCAGTGAAGCCCTCGCTTCTGATCCTTTTGCTGGTCGCGCTGCCGGTCATGCTTGCTGCAAGTTTCTGGCCCGAACTGTCGCTCACGCTGCCCCGTTGGGCGGGGCTTCTTTGATCAGAATGCGCGCGCCCTTCAGGCGCGCGCCGTAGCCGGCGGAGGGGCGCGCCGGGGCCGGAAATGATGTTGGTTTCCCCCGGCAAGCTGTTGCAAAGCGATCGACCTGTGCCGGTCTGCCCGCTTCTCCGCGCACCACCCTGCGGACCCAAGGATGTTGGTCCTTTTGGCTTTGCCATCATTCGTTGCAAGCTGCCGATTGTGATTTCGCGAGCGCCCAGCACCTTGATCAACACCACCAAGGTGAGCTGGTTGCCCTGATCCGACGCATGGGGCGAAAGTCCCGCGAGCCGGGAGATTGCCCAACCCGTATCAAGCGGCGTATCAATGCCGCCAGTTCTTGCAAGAATGCACGCGCGCTGCCGACCTGAACTGTGATATTCGGGGCCTTTGTTGGCGGTGGGCGCCAAGGGTTTCCCGCACCATTCGATGATCTGGTGCTGGGATCGGGCGATCCGCTTGGCGGGTAGCAAGAAGTCGACCTCGCCCCCAAGGCCTTTTGCTGTTGCAGTCCTCCTGCGCGTTCAAGAGCTGGAACTGTTGCCCATCGGCCAGCCGATCGGCCAGGAAATCGATCGACCAGACCAGCTTCGGTGCCTCGGACAGGGTCAGCCGCCCTTGGGCCAAGGCAGAACACCCCTGATCCGGGCTGCAGTGAAACGGCTGTTCTTCATGGGAGTCTCCTCGTTCATCTTGCCAAGAAAATTCGATCTTCCCATCCCTTTGTTCACGGGGAGGATCACCGCGGCACATCCTGGCCAAAACTGATGTGCCGACATGCTGTTCCTGCCGCGCCGGGCCACTGCCCGCCGGGTGCAGGGCTGTTGCCCCTTGCCGGGGATGGCGGCATATGGTGGGCATAAAAGGTTGGGGGAAATCGTGGCTGGTTCGCAAACACGCAACATCGAGGATCTGGCACGGGAGTTGCGTCTGAATGCGGCGGCCTTCATCGTGACGATCTATGGCGATGTCGTGGTGCCCCGGGGCGGGGTGCTTTGGACGGGCACGCTGATTGATCTGTGCGCAAGGGTGGGCATCAACGAATCCCTTGTGCGAACGGCCGTTTCCCGGCTTGTGGCCGCCTCTCAGCTGGAAGGGCAACGGATCGGCAGGCGCAGCTATTACCGTTTGCGCAGCTCGGCCTTGGCGGCCTTCAAGGATGCGGCCGATCTGCTTTATGCGCCGGACCGCCCGGCGAAGGGCTGGCAGATCATCCATGCGCCGGAACTGAAGCCCGAGGATGCGCGGCGCCAGCGCATGGGGCATATGGGCGGTCCGGTTTTCATCCGCCCTGACCGTGGCCAACCCCCACCGGCCGAGGCGCTTGTTTTTCATGCCGAGGTGATGACGGCGGCGGCCCCTCTGGCGGGCTTTTGGGATCTGCGGTCGCTGAGGGACGGCTACGAACGCTTCATGGCGCTGTTTCAGGGCGTTGATCCGGCAGCCATGACGGGCGGCGATGCGTTGGTGGCCCGGCTGCTGCTGGTACACGCCTATCGCTTCGTGCTGCTGCGCGACCCGCGCCTGCCGGCCGAACACCTGCCGCCAGATTGGAACGCGGCCGAGGCACGCGCCCTGTTTCGCCGGCTGTATGAAGCACTCAGCCCTGCCGCGCACCGCCATGTGGCGACCAGTTGCGAAGGGGTGCATGGCGTCTTGCCAGCCGAGACAGAGGCAACAGAGCAGCGCCGCTTGGGTCTTCGGCTCAAGGGATGAAACCCTAATCAACTGTTTTTCAATTGAAACTTGTGATAGTCAAAAGCATCACGGAAATATTTAAAATTTCACTTTGCGCGTGATGCTTTGCGATGTATACGTTGACCGGTCGGTCGGCGAATGAGGAATCGCCGCCCCTTGCAACCAACACCGAGGAGGAAGGATGCGCGACGCCTTCATTTGCGATGCGGTCAGGACGCCCGTGGGGCGCTATGGCGGTATTCTGGCACAGGTGCGTGCCGACGATCTTGCTGCAGAGCCGTTGAAAGCGCTGATGGCGCGCAATCCTCAGGTCGATTGGTCGGCTGTCGATGACCTGATCTATGGCTGCGCCAATCAGGCCGGTGAAGACAACCGCAACGTAGGCCGGATGGCCGTGCTGCTGGCAGGCATGCCCATCGGCGTGCCGGGCACCACCGTGAACCGACTGTGCGGGTCGGGAATGGATGCCGTGGGTATGGCGGCCCGGGCCATCAAGGCCGGGGATTGCGATTTCGTCATTGCGGGCGGTGTGGAAAGCATGTCGCGCGCGCCTTTCGTCATGCCAAAGGCGGAAAGCGCCTTTTCCCGTCAGAATGCGGTTTATGATACCACCATTGGCTGGCGCTTCCCCAACCCGGCGATGAAGAAGATCTACGGCACGCATTCGATGCCGGAGACGGCTGACAATGTGGCGACGGATTACAATGTCAGCCGTGCGGATCAGGATGCTTTTGCGCTGCGCAGTCAGCAGCGGTGGGCGGCGGCGCAGGCCGCGGGCCTGTTCCGAGATGAGATCGTTCCCGTGACCATTCCGCAGAAAAAGGGCGATGCCATTGTTGTGGACACGGATGAACATCCGCGCCCCGCGACCACGCTGGAACAGCTGGCAAAGCTGCGCGGCGTCAACGGGCCCGACCTGACGGTTACGGCTGGCAACGCATCGGGCGTGAATGACGGTGCGGCAGCGCTGGCCGTATTGTCGGAAGCGGCGGCGCGCGAGCAAGGGCTTACGCCCAAGGCGCGGATCGTTGCCATGGCGGCGGCAGGGGTGGAACCGCGGATCATGGGCGTGGGGCCGGCCCCGGCAGTGCGCAAGGTGCTGGCCCGCGCGGGCATGACGCTTGACCAGATGGACGTGATCGAGCTGAACGAGGCCTTCGCCGCGCAGGCGCTGGCCGTTCTGCGTGACCTTGGCCTGCCTGACGATGCCGCGCATGTGAACCCTAATGGCGGGGCCATTGCGCTGGGTCATCCGCTGGGCATGTCGGGCGCGCGGCTGATCACAACCGCCATGTATCAATTGCACCGGACGGGCGGCCGCTTTGCGCTTTGCACCATGTGCATCGGCGTTGGGCAGGGCATCGCCATCATCATCGAACGCGTCTGAATTTCAGGGAGGAACGACCCATGTATGCACAGATGGTAAAGGCCGAAGGCGCCAAGTCGCGCGAAGAGATGTCTCCGCAGGAACGCGCCTTTCAGGACCGCATTGACCGCGGTGAAAAGATCGAGCCAAAGGAATGGATGCCGGAAGGCTATCGCAAGACGTTGATCCGCCAGATCGGCCAGCATGCGCACAGCGAAATCGTGGGCCAATTGCCCGAGGGAAACTGGATCACCCGCGCGCCCACGCTGGAGCGCAAGGCGATCCTTCTGGCTAAGGTGCAGGATGAGGCGGGCCACGGCCTTTACCTTTATTCTGCCGCCGAAACGCTGGGCATCAGCCGCGATGAACTGCTGGACGCGCTGCATTCTGGCAAGATGAAGTATTCGTCGATCTTCAACTATCCGACGTTGAACTGGGCCGATATCGGCACCGTCGGCTGGCTGGTCGATGGTGCTGCGATCATGAACCAGGTGCAGTTGCAGAAAACCAGCTATGGCCCCTACAGCCGGGCGATGATCCGCATCTGCAAGGAAGAATCGTTCCACCAGCGTCAGGGCTACGACATCCTGATGAAGATGTGCCTGCAAGGCACGCCTGAACAGAAGGAAATGGCGCAGGATGCCATGAACCGCTTCTGGTATCCGGCGCTGATGATGTTCGGTCCGTCGGACAAGGATTCGGTCCATTCCGCGCAGTCGATGCAGTGGAAGATCAAGATCAATACCAATGATGAACTGCGCCAGAAATTCGTCGACCAGACCGTGCCGCAGGCGGAATACCTTGGCCTGACCATTCCCGATCCGAACCTGAAGTGGAACGAGGAAAAGGGCGGTTACGACTTCTCGGAACCCGACTGGGACGAATTCTTTGACGTCATCAACGGCAATGGTCCCTGCAACGCCGAACGGATGGAAGCCCGCGTCACTGCCTGGCAAGATGGCGCTTGGTTCCGCGATGGCCTGATGGCCCATGCGAAAAAGCAGGAAGCCCGCCGGGCCGCTGCAAGAATGGCCGCCGAATAAACACCTTGCCGGCGGGCAGGTCTGCCCGCCCCCACCCCAAAGCCCGATCCGGGAGGAATAACCGATGTCCAGCGAATGGCCCCTGTGGGAAGTTTTCATCCGTGGCCAGCATGGCCTGAACCACCGCCATGTCGGCAGCCTGCATGCACCCGATGCCGAAATGGCGATCTGCAATGCGCGTGACGTTTACACCCGTCGCAATGAAGGTGTGTCGATCTGGGTCGTGAAGTCGAACGACATCACCGCCTCGGCCCCGTCTGAAAAGGGCCCGCTGTTCGAACCCTCGAACTCCAAAGTTTACCGTCATCCGACCTTCTTCGACATTCCCGCAGAAGTGGGGCACATGTGATGGCAACGGCTGCTCTTGCGGTCGATCAGGCCGCCTTTTTTGACTGGCTTTGCCGGATGGGCGACAACTGCCTTGTGCTGGGCCACCGGGTTTCGGAATGGTGCGGGCACAGCCCCGTGCTGGAAGAAGACATCGCACTGGCCAATACCGCGCTGGACCTGATCGGACAGACGCAGCTTTGGCTGGGGCTGGCGGGCGAGGTAGAGGGCAAGGGCCGCGATGCCGACAGGCTGGCCTATCACCGCGATGCCGCCCAGTTCCGCAACGCGCTGCTTGTGGAACGCCCCAATGGTGACTTCGGCACCACGCTGATGCGCCAGTTCCTGTTCGATGCCTGGCATATCGAAATGCTGCGTGCACTTCAGAAATCGGCCGATCCGCGCGTGGCAGAAATTGCGGCAAAGGCGGTCAAGGAAGTTTCCTATCATCTGGAACGTTCGGCCGATCTGGTCATCCGTCTGGGTGACGGCACCGATGAAAGCCACACCCGGATGCAGAAGGCGCTGAACGCGCTGTGGCCCTATACGGGTGAATT
>JALQTL010000325.1 GCA_023260935.1 Paracoccaceae bacterium | reverse complement strand
ATTTCCCAAACATGGCGTGCATGTCGCGCTAGACGCGCTGACCGAATGGAACGCGGTCGAGGAACGCTACAAGTCCAAGCGCGGCATGATCGATGGCCGCCGTCTGGGCTGGCAGGCCAAGGTGATGGGCGATGTCGTGATCGACGTGCCGCCCGAAAGTCAGGTCCACAAGCAAGTGATCCGCAAATCCGCGACAGAACGCGTGATCGCGATGGATCCGGCCACGCGGCTGCTGTTTGTCGAGGTGCAGGAACCTGACATGCACGAACCCACGGGCGATTTCGAACGCCTTGCCATCGCCCTGCGCGATCAGTGGCAGGTCGAGGATGTGACCGCCGACCTGACGCTGATGCGCCGCCTGCAACCGGCGCTGCGCAAGGGCGAATGGAAGGTGACGGTGGCGCTGCACAAGGGCAACCACGACGACCGCGCCCGCATTCTGGACATCTGGCCCGGCTTTCACGAAGGCCCGATCCTTGGCCTTGCCATTGATCTGGGCTCTACCACCATCGCCGCCCATCTGTGCGACCTGACGGATGGCCGGGTGCTGGCCTCATCCGGCTTGATGAACCCCCAGATCCGCTTTGGCGAGGATCTGATGAGCCGGGTTTCCTATGCCATGATGAATCCCGGCGGCGATGTGGAAATGACCCGCGCCGTGCGCGAGGCGATCAATGCGCTGGCCGTCTCCATCGCGGCCGAGGCGAATACCGTGCCGACGGCGATCTATGAGGTGGTCTTTGTCTGTAATCCCGTGATGCACCACCTGCTTCTGGGGATTGATCCGGTCGAACTTGGTCAGGCGCCCTTTGCGCTTGCCACCAGCGGCAGCCTGTCGCTGGATGCGCGCGATCTGGATCTTGGCCATCTGAACCCGGCTGCGCGGGTCTATATCCTTCCTTGCATCGCCGGCCATGTGGGCGCCGATTGTGCGGCGGTGGCGTTGTCGGAACAGCCGAACCAGTCGGATGACATGGTGCTGATCGTGGATGTTGGTACCAACGCGGAAATCCTGCTGGGCAACAAGACGCGGGTGCTTGCCTGCTCATCGCCGACCGGGCCGGCCTTTGAAGGTGCGCAAATCTCCAGCGGGCAGCGGGCGGCACCGGGGGCCATCGAACGGGTCGAGATCAATCCGGTGACGAAAGACCCACGGTTCCGCGTGATCGGCTGCGATCTGTGGTCAGACGACCCCGGTTTTGCCGAAGCCACCGCCCAAAGCGGGATCACCGGCATCTGCGGATCGGGCATCATCGAAGCGGTGGCCGAAATGCGCATGGCCGGATTGGTGGACCCCGGCGGGCTGATCGGCAGCGCCGAACAGACCGGCACATGGCGCTGCACGCCCGAAGGCCGCACCCACAGCTATATCCTGCATGACGGCAGCCTTGAAGGCGGGCCGAAGATCATGGTCACCCAGGGCGATATCCGCGCGATCCAGCTGGCCAAATCGGCGCTTTACGCGGGCGCCCGGCTGCTGATGGACGAAATGGGCGTGGACAAGGTTGACCGGGTCACCCTTGCCGGGGCTTTTGGCGCCCATATCAGCCCGAAGCACGCAATGGTGCTGGGCATGATCCCCGATGCGCCGCTGGAAAAGGTGACAAGCGCCGGAAATGCTGCCGGAACCGGCGCGCGGATCGCCCTGTGCAACGTTGCCTCGCGCAATCAGATCGAAGCCACGGTGCATCAGATCCACAAGGTTGAAACCGCCATCGAACCCCGGTTCCAAGAGCATTTCGTGAATGCCAATGCCATTCCCCATGCGGTTGACCCCTTCCCAGAGCTTTCCGCCATCGTCACCCTGCCGCATGTCTCGTTCAACGCCGGGGGCAGCGGTGGCGAGGGTGGCAGACGGCGGCGGCGGGGTTGACTTGCCTGTGGCACGGATCGCCCTAAGCTGGATGGCATGAGCGATCCCGTAGCAGACCTGCTTTTGCGCTGTGCCACACAGGATCGTGCGGCCTTTCGCAGCCTTTATGCCGCGACATCGTCGAAACTTATGGGCGTTCTGCTGCGTATCCTTGGTAATCGCGCCGAGGCGGAGGATGCGTTGCAAGAGGTTTTCACGCGCATATGGCTGCGGGCGGGCCGGTTCGACCCGTCCAAAGGGGCGGGCATGACATGGATCATCGCCCTTGCCCGCAACCATGCGATTGACCGCCTTCGCAGCCGCAAGCCGGAGCAGTCAGAAGAGGGAGAGGCCGAACTTGTGGCCGATCGGGCCCCGCGCGCCGAAACGCGGCTGATCGCCAAGGGCGAAGCGCGCCGGATTGCCGAGTGTTTCGAGACACTGGAACCCGACCGGGCCGAAGCCGTGCGTGGCGCCTATCTGGCCGGCCTGTCCTATCAGGAACTGGCCGATCAGCATGCGGTGCCGCTGAACACCATGCGCACCTGGCTGCGCCGCAGCCTCTTGAAGCTGAAGGAGTGTCTGGACCGATGACCGACACCTTCACAGAGGATGACCTGCCGCCTGATGCCGCCGATGACACGCTTGCCGCCGAATATGTGCTGGGTGTGCTGGATCTGGCAGAACGCCTTGCCGTCGAACGCAGGATCGCCACCGATGCGCCCTTTGCCACCCTGGTGACGGCATGGGAAAACCGCCTTGCCGGGATGAACGAAGCCTTTGCCCCAGCGCCGCCCCCGGCCGACCTGTTGCCGCGTCTGGAACAGCGGTTGTTCGCAAGGGCTGAAAAGGCACGGCCGCGCTGGTTCGGCTGGCTGGCCGGGGCGCTGACGGCGGCAATGTTGGTCCTTGCCGTCTATGCGGTTCTGCCGGGGCGTCAGGCCGCACTTCTGGTCACGCTGGCCACCGCTGACCAGTCGCTTGTATATCAGGCCGCCTTCCGGGGCGCAGAGCTGACTGTGAAACGCGTCACGGGCGCTGCGGCCCCCGAAGGCCAGGTTCACGAATTGTGGATCATTGCCCCGGATGCAGCCCCCGTTTCGCTGGGCCTGCTGGGGGCAGCCCCGCTGAGCATTGCCTATCCCGAGCCCCCGGCGGGCTGGGTTCTGGCGGTTTCCGTGGAACCTGCGGGCGGGTCGCCCACGGGCGCGCCCACCGGCCCTGTCATCCTGACGGCGGAAATCGGCGCCTGATCACGCCTGCGTGAACGGCGCGACTTTTCTGCCCCGGGCTGAAACTCTGCATCGGATGGGTCCGTAGCTTCGCCTGTGAAAGGTCGGATGGACCGGCCTTGTCCCACATGGAGAAACCCGATGAAACTGACGCTTGGCGCCTTTATCCTTGCCCTTTCCCCTGCGGCCGCCTTTGCCGAAAACCCCATGGTCGGCGGGGCCGCGATGTATGAAAACAGGAACATCGTGGAAAACGCCGTGAATTCGGCCGATCACACCACGCTGGTCGCCGCCGTGCAGGCAGCAGGTCTGGTTGACACGCTGCAGGGGGCCGGCCCCTTCACCGTCTTTGCCCCCACCAATGACGCCTTTGCCAAGCTGCCCGCCGGCACCGTTGAAGACCTGCTGAAGCCGGAAAACAAGGACATGCTGACGAAGATCCTGACCTGCCATGTGGTTTCGGCCAATGCGCTGTCGGACGCGATCGTGAAGATGGTCGAGGATGACAAGGGCGCCCATCCGGTCAAGACCGTGGGTGGCTGCGAATTCACCGCGATGCAGGAAGGCGGCAAGATCATGATCAAGGACGGTCAGGGCAATGTGGCCAATGTCACCATTGCCGATGTCAAGCAATCGAACGGCGTGATCCATGTGATTGACACGGTGCTGTTGCCTGCCAGCTAAGGCAGGCCGGCCCGGCCAAAGATGTGCCGTGTAACGAGTGCTTCGGGGCCCGCGTCACTCGGGCGCCCGAGATGGGGTGGCAATCCCCCGTACCGGGCCCGCGCCTGATATCCCCAAGGCAGGCCCTGTTTCCACCCCTTCCCCCGGTCCCTGTGGCCGGGGGATGTTTCGTTGTCCTGCCCCGCTGCCAGGCCGGTGACGGCAGGTTTTCGGGCCGGATGGTTCTTGACGAAGCCACAGTCATCGCATACCTGAGGGAACATGCGGGTGTAGCTCAATGGTAGAGCCGCAGCTTCCCAAGCTGATGACGAGGGTTCGATTCCCTTCACCCGCTCCATCCCTTCCCTTGGCTCTTTCCTTCGGATCGTGACGCCGTTAGTCATCGGCCCGGAACAGAGCGCATCAGAAGGACTGGTTTCATGAACAAGGACATCACCCGCATCGGCACCGGCCCCCGCATGAGCGAGGGGGTCTGCTA
>JALQTL010000277.1 GCA_023260935.1 Paracoccaceae bacterium | reverse complement strand
CAGCATGGCGCGCAGGATGACCTGATTGGTAAGGTTATCCTCGGCCACCAGCGCATGAAACGGCCCCGCCCCTTCAGCCCGCAAAAGCGGCGGCAGGCTGGCAGGTTTGGCGGGCGGCGCGGCATCGGGGGCATCGCACAGCGGCAGGGTCACGGCCAGAATCGTGCCGACGCCCGGCGTGCTGTACATCGAGATGGTCCCCTTCATCTGTTCCACCAGACGGCGCACGATCGGCAGGCCCAGCCCGGTGCCACCAAACCGGCGGGTGATCGTGCCATCGGCCTGGGTAAATTCGTCAAACACCCGCGCCGCCTGTTCCGCCGTCATCCCGATGCCGGTATCGGCCACCGTCAGCACCACCCGCCCCTGATCATCGCGCGCCACCGTCAGCCGCACCTCGCCCGTTTCGGTGAATTTCAGCGCATTGCCCAAAAGGTTGTGCATCACCTGCAACAGGCGCTTTTCATCGGCAAGAACCGGGGCGCGCAGGTCTGCCGACACTTCGGCCACCAGCAGCACCCCCTTGGCCCGGGCGGAAAGGCTGTGCATGGCTTCCACCTTCGTCACCAGATCGCCCAGCAGAACGGGGCGTTCTTCCAGCGTCAGCTTGCCGCTTTCGACCTTGGCCAGATCCAGCAGGTCATTCACGATGGACAAAAGCAGCGCGCCCGAATCCTGGATGGTGCGCAACATGCCCGCCTGCCTTTCCGGCAGCGATCCGTCATCCAGCAGTTCCGCCATGGCCATCACCCCGTTCAGGGGGGTGCGCAATTCATGGCTCATGTTGGCAAGGAATTCGGATTTCGCGCGGTTCGCCGCCTCGGCCTTTTCACTGGCCAGACGCAGCCTTGCCTCGGCTTCGGCATTGGCCGTGACATCGGTGACGGTGCAGACCACCCGGGCATTCAGCGACGGGTTGGCAATGGGCGCGGCATTGACGGAAAACACCTTTACCCGCCCGTCAGGCAGGTTGTACCGCAGCCGAAAGTTGCGCACTGTGCCCCCCGTGGCCAGCACGATCCGGCAGGGCATGTCGGCAAGGGTGATCGCCTGCCCCTCTGCGCCGGTCAACGACAAATCGGGTGGGTTGCAGATGATGCCGACCAGCGCTTCGACCGGCTGTTCCAGAAGGGTGGCCATTTCGCTGTTGGCAAAGACGATGCGCGAATCCTCGTCGACCGCCATGATCCCGGAAACCGAGGTTTCCATGAGCTGCGACAGGAAGTTGCGCTCACCCTCCAGCGCAGTTTCCAGATCCTTGCGGGCGCTGATGTCGATATGCACCCCGGCCATCAGTAGCGGCTCGCCCGATTCGGTCCATTCCATCACCTTGCCGCGCGACAGAACCCAGACCCAGTGACCGGCCTTGTGACGCAGCCGGATCTCGTGCTCGAAACGCTCGTTCGTGCCGGGACCAAGCACCATGTGGGTGGCCCGAAGGCGGTCGTAATCGTCGGGGTGGATCAAGGAGCGCCATGCATGGTCCGTCTGCGGGGTCACCTCCTCGCGCCGGTAGCCCAGCATCGTGGCCCAGCGATCGTTGATGACATTGGTGCCGGTCCCGGCATGAATTTGCCATGTGCCGACCCGGGCGCCTTCGATGATCTGTTCCAGCCGCAACTGGGTTTCCTTCAGCGGGCTGATGTCGAAATGCACCCCCGCAAGGCACAGGGGTTGCCCTTTGCGGTCGCGCAGGGTGACGCGGCAGCGGTCATCGATCCAGATCCAGCGCCCATCCCTGTGGCGCATGCGATAGATTTCCTCATACCTGTCGGACCCGCCTTCCAGCAGGCGGCGCAACACGTCCAGAACATGCGCCCGGTCTTCGGGATGAATCAGCCCGGACCAGAGCTCTGTCGTGACTTCGCCCAGTTCAGCGATGCTGTAACCCAGCATTTCCGCCCAGCGTTCGTTGACGATGTTGCGCCCCGTGGTCAGATCGACTTCCCAGGTTCCGGCCTGCGATCCTTCGATGACATGGGCCAGACGCTGGGCGGCGTCATGCACCTCGGTCACATCGATCAGCAGGCCCACACGCGACCCGGTGGGCGTAGGGTGATCGATGCCATGGATCATCCTTCCGTCGCGCAGCCGGAAAAGCTGTTCATGCGCCCCTTGGGCACGGGCATTCAGGATGGCGGCGCAGAATGCCTCTTCCTGCCCCTCGGCCTCGGGGATCAGGCCCCGATCGAACACGGCATGCAGGAAATCGGCATAGGGTGTGCCCGGTGTCAGCATGTCACCGATGCCGGGGAACAGCGTGGCCATCTGCGGATTGCTAAGCAGGATCCGGTCTTCGGGATCAAAAAGCAGGAACCCGTGCGGCAGGGCAGCAATGGCGGTATCCAGCTCTTCCCGGGCGCGCAGGGCAGCATCACGCGCGGCGCTGAGCTGTGCGGTATGGGCCCGGGCGGCGCTGACATCCTCGACCATGATCCAGACGATCTGGCGGTCATCGCCGGTGGGAAAGCGAATGCCCTGAATGATAACCGGAAAGGGTTCGCCATTCGGCCGGGACAGGGTTTCCTCAAAGGGTCCGAAACGGCCTGTCGCCTGAAGCGCTTCAGCCGCCATCCGGCGCAGGGTATCGCTGTGTTCGGGCACAAGGGCAAAGATATGCTGCCCAAGGATCGCGTCCCGGGACCAGTTGCCAAAGGACAGGAAGGCCTTGTTCACCTCTGATATGATGCCGCTTTCCAGATCGAACAGGATCACCCCCACGGGCGAAAGGTCGAACAGCGATTGCAGCAGCGCGTTGCGCCTGTCCACCCTTTGCTGAAGCGCGCGCAGCCGATCATCGGTGGCGGCGGCTTCGCCGCCTGCGGGCATTTCCTCCGTCGGACTGACACGACGCAGAAATCCGACAAGCCCCCGGCCATAGGCCAGCAGCGGTTCGCGCAAGCTGTCGGGCGGGTTATGGGCCAGGATCAGGCAGTGACCGGCAAGCCCGTCACCACCGCCAAGGCCGGAACCGGCATCATCCGCATCAAGCGCAAGACACAGCCCCCCGGCATCGGCGCCGAACTGGTGCCCATCCGCAAGCCGCAGCCCCACTGGCAGCTTCAGCGCCGATGACAGCCGCGCAAGGCTTCCCGCAACGGTGGCAACCGGTGCCTTGCCCTGCCGGCAAAGCAGGGTCATTTCCTGCAAGATCGCCTGCACCCCTGCCGCCTGATCCATGGTACCTGCGGGGGCCGGCTCGGTTGTCCCTTGCGGCGGGATGCCCTGAGTCAGGGGTGTCGGCGATGCGGTATTCAGGTCACTTCTCCCACGGGGCAGCACGCTTTCCGTGTAAAAGGATGACCGATCATCCCCTAGGTTGCAACACGCTCTGCGCGGCATGGGCGCCGTAGTAGAGCCCCACCACATGTTCGGCTTCGGCAAAGAACAGCCAGCGTTGCGCAAAGGCCCCCATCAGATACAGGATCACCGCCAAAGCCGTGGTGGCCGGGCCAAGCCCTGCAAGCGCAAGACCGAAGGGGGCCAGCACCGCCAGCAGCAGCGCAATGCCCCGCAATTTGCGGGCGTGGCGGCGGCCGACCACATGGATCATCTCTTTCATGAGATAGTTTGACCCGGTATGCGGCAGTTCGAACACCGCTGGCGCACCGATCCGCCCCAGCCCAGTTGCCGTGCGAAGGCTGGCCCCGGCCCGGGCAAAGGCGCCGTCCCCCTGCGCCCAGTGCCACCCCATCGCCGCCCCGGCAAGCGCAAGGGCCGGCAAGGCCACCGCCCCGAGGCCGGCCAGCAGCGCCCCCCCCGCGACCGACAGCGACAGGAAAAGCGCGGGAACCGAGGGATGATGCCAGCGCGGAACCGCGCGGATCTGCGCATAGATCATCGAAGTGCAAAGCACCGCCAGCAGGCAAAGCAGCGCCCCCAGCCAGCCAAGGGCGCGCGGCAGGCCAAGGCCCAGCCAATCCGACAGCGCGACGGGGGCAAGCGCAACCAGCGCCAGAACCGAGGCCCATGCCTCGCGGCTAAGCCAGCTTGACCGCCACTGCGTGAAGGCACGCAAGGCCCGCTGCGGGTTGCCAAGGTGAAAGGCCGAGGCGAGAAGCCCCCCCACAGCAAGCGCATAGCCAAGCCCCCAGAGCGCGAACGCCGTCCAGCCTTCGGGGTGCAGAAGGGTGGCCAGAAAGACCAGATAACCAAAGCCAAGGCCAGAGAGGACCGTGAAGATGATGACGGAAGGCGCGGGATTCATGTCAGATCTTTCCCAGCATCCGGTCCAGCCACCCGGCCAGCCCCGTTGCCTTGATGTCCAGCAGGGGTGCCAGAAGGCTGGCCTGATCGGGGCGGTCCTTCTGACGGGGGGGCAGGTATTTGTTGGTGGGCCGGGTGGCCTGTTCCGGCATCAGATCAAACCCGCCCCGCGCCGCCACCAGTTGTGACACCGCGCTTTCAGGGTCGGCCAGATCGCCGAAGTGGCGCGCGCCAGTCGGGCAGGTGCGCACACAGGCCGGTTCGCGGTCTTCCTCGGGCAGGTTCTCGTTATAGATCCGGTCCACGCAGAGGGTGCATTTCTTCATGACACCCGCATCCGCATCCATCTCGCGCGCGCCGTAAGGGCAGGCCCAGGCACAAAGGCCGCAGCCGATGCAGGCATCCTCGTTCACCAGAACGATGCCATCCTCCGCCCGCTTGTAGCTTGCCCCGGTGGGGCAGACGGTGACGCAAGGCGCATCGGCGCAATGCAGACAGGACCGCGGGAAATTGATGATCTGCGCCGCCCCCCCGGCATCAGGCGTGACCTGATAGGAATGGACCCGGTTCAGGAAGGTGCCCGAAGGATCGGCGCCATAGGGATCCTGATCCGACAGGGGCACGCCATAACCCTGATCGTTCCAGCCCTTGCAGGCGGTCACGCAGGCATGGCAGCCCACGCAGGTGTCAAGGTCGATGACCAGCCCAAGGGCCTTGTCGGTTCTTGCCGGCAAACAGGTCACATGCGCCTCCCGCAGATCTTTTCGAAAGGATTTGCAAGGCCCTTCAGGGGCTCTTGCCCAGTCATGCCCGCGATCTCCCACTTGGCACCACCCGGGGCACGGGCGGCAAGGCCGGTTCGGACGCGGCCCGCGGCCCTGCCCTTTCGATCCTGACGCGCAGGTCGAACCAGGCCGCCTGCCCCGTCACCGG
>JALQTL010000254.1 GCA_023260935.1 Paracoccaceae bacterium | reverse complement strand
GCGCGGCTGAAGGCGTTTTCGCAGCGCTTCGGTGTGCAGGTCTATCTGGAACCTGGCGAGGCCGCGATCACCAACTGCGCCTCGCTGGAGGTGACTGTGCTGGACGTGCTAAACAACGGCAAGGATCTGGCCGTGGTCGATGCCTCGGTCGAGGCGCACATGCTGGATCTGCTGATCTATCGCCAGCACGCCAAGATGGAGACGTCGGGAAGTCATCCCTTCATGATCTGCGGCAAATCCTGCCTTGCGGGCGACATCTTCGGCGAATTCGGCTTTGACAAGCCGCTGTCCGTGGGCGACCGGCTGTCGATTGCCGATGCCGCGGGCTATACCATGGTTAAGAAGAACTGGTTCAACGGCGTGAAGATGCCCAGCATCGTCGTGCGTGAACTTGATGGGAGTCTGACCGTGGCACGAGAGTTCGGCTATGCCGACTTTGAGGCCAACCTTGGCTGAACCGGGCAAGTGCCCACCCATTGACGGGCCGCCTGTGCCCGCCCTTCCCTCTGTCCTTGAAGGAGACGGTTCGAAGTGAAACGGAATGTCCTGATCATCGGCGCCGGTGGCGTTGCACAAGTGGTCGCCCACAAGGCGGCGCAGCACAATGACCGGTTGGGTGACCTTCACATCGCCAGCCGAACCGTGGCCAAGGCCGAAGCGATCATCGCCTCGGTCCATGAAAAGGCCGCGATGAAAGTGCCGGGGGTGTTCAAGGCCCATGCGCTGAACGCCATGGACAGTGCCGCCGTGGCCGACCTGATCCGCAGCACAGGCTGCCAGATCGTGATCAATGTCGGCTCCAGCTTCCTGAACATGTCGGTGCTGGAAGCCTGCATTGAAACGGGCGTTGCCTATATGGATACGGCCATTCACGAAGATCCGGACAAGATCTGCGAAACCCCCCCGTGGTATGGCAACTATGAATGGCAGCGTCGCGATCGGTGCGCCGCCGCCGGCGTGACGGCCGTGCTGGGGGTGGGGTTTGATCCGGGCGTGGTCAATGCCTATGCCCGCGCGGCCGAGGCGATGCTGGATACCATCACCTCGATCGATATCGTCGATATCAATGCGGGTTCTCACGGCCGCTGGTTTGCCACCAACTTCGACCCCGAGATCAACTTCCGCGAATTCACTGGCACAGTCTGGTCATGGCAAAAGGGCCAGTGGCAGGCCAATGCCATGTTCGAGGTGGGCCGCGAATGGGATCTGCCCGTGGTTGGCAAGCAGAAGGCCTATCTGACTGGCCATGACGAGGTGCATTCGCTTTCCGCCCGCTATCCGCAGGCCGATGTACGCTTCTGGATGGGATTCGGGGACCATTACATCAATGTCTTCACCGTGCTGAAGAACCTTGGCCTTCTTTCCGAGAAGCCGGTGACGACGGCCGAGGGGCAAGAGGTGATCCCCTTGAAGGTGGTCAAGGCGGTGCTGCCCGATCCGGCCAGCCTTGCGCCCGACTATACCGGCAAGACGTGCATCGGAGATCTGGTGAAGGGCACAAAGGACGGCAAGCCGGCAGAGGTATTCATCTATAACGTCGCCGACCACAAGGAAGCCTTTGAAGAGGTCGGCAGTCAGGGCATTAGCTATACCGCGGGCGTGCCCCCGGTTGCCGCCGCCCTGCTGATTGCCGATGGCACATGGGATGTGGGCCATATGGCGAATGTCGAGCAACTGGACCCCGCGCCCTTTATCACGCTCTTGAACCAGATCGGCCTGCCGACCCGGATCAGGGATGCCGAAGGCGACCGCCCCCTGACCTATTGATCCCTGGAACCCGCTGGAAACGGCGGGTTTTTCTTTCACCTTCGCGAAATGAAAAAACCCGGGCCAAAGCCCGGGTTTTTTCAGAAGTGGTGAGCCGGACAGGATTCGAACCTGTGACCCACTGATTAAAAGTCAGTTGCTCTACCAACTGAGCTACCGGCCCACTCTGGGGGCGCTGATTACGGGCAGGCGGGGGTGGGGTCAAGGGCAAAAAATGCTTCCCTCTGGCAAATTGTCCGGCCCGGGCGTATATCCCGCCCCATGGACCACAAGATGCACCCTGATGGCCTGCCCTTCATGAAAATGCATGGCGCCGGCAATGACTTCGTGGTGATCGACTCGCGCGGGCGCGGGGCGGTGGTCACGCCTGCGCTGGCCCGTGCCTTGGGCGACCGTAATCGCGGCGTGGGCTTCGACCAGTTGGCCGAGATTCGCGACGGCACCGATGGCGCCGATTTCACGCTTGATTTCTGGAACAGCGACGGCAGCCGCGCTGGCGCCTGCGGCAATGCGACCCGCTGCGTCAGCGATTACATGATGACCCGTCTTGGCCAGAATGCGGTTTCTCTGACCACGGCGCGCGGGGGCCTTCGCGCGGTACGGCTGGAGGACGGCCGGGTATCGGTGAACATGGGGCCGCCGCAGCTTGACTGGCAGGCCATTCCGCTGGCCCGGGAGGTGGATCTGTTGCATCTGCCCCTGCCGGGTGACCCGGTGGCCGTTGGCATGGGAAATCCGCATTGCGTCCTCTTCGTGGAAGATGCGGAAAAGGTCGATGTGGCGGGCCTTGGCCCGAAATATGAACATGACCCGCTGTATCCCCAGCGTACGAATGTGGAATTCGCCAGCCTGACGGCGCCTGACAGGCTGCGCATGCGTGTCTGGGAACGGGGAACAGGCATCACGCTGGCCTGTGGCTCTGGCGCCTGTGCCACGGCTGTCGCGGCCCATCTGCGTGGCCTTGCCGGGCGCAGGGTGACACTGGATCTGGATGGTGGCGTGCTGGAAGTCGACTGGCGCAATGACGGAGTCTGGATGACCGGCCCGGTGGCCCATGTGTTTGACGGCTGGCTATCGCCGGCCTTTCTGGCTGCGCAT
>JALQTL010000253.1 GCA_023260935.1 Paracoccaceae bacterium | reverse complement strand
TCCCCATTTCCATCTCATCCTCGGCGATGTGGAAGGTGGGCTTGCCCGCCTGCGGCACGGTGCAGGATGACAGCGCCGCGCCGACAGACCGGCAGGCATCGGCCGCCTTCTGCGCCACGCGGGTGACCGCGTCCAGATCATGACCTGCCTCGGCCGCGGCCCCGGCGATCTTGAAGGCATAGACCATGCCAGCCACGCCGCGCCGCTTGGCCGCTTCGGCAGGGGGGGCGCTGGCCACGTCATCGGCCAGAACAACGGTGCTGCAGCGGATATCGTCAAAATCGACAAGATCGCCCGCCATGTCGAAATTCATGATGTCGCCGCCGTAATTGCCATAAAGCCGCAGTACACCCGCCCCCTGATCGGCCGCGCGGATCGCATCGGCCATCTGTTCGGCCGAAGGGCTGGCAAAGACATCGCCGATGGCGCAGGCATCCAGAAGGCCGGGGCCGACATAGCCGGTAAAGACCGGAAGGTGCCCGGACCCGCCCCCCGAAACGATACCCACCTTGCCCTTGGCGCCCGGCGTGGCGCGGGCAACGGCGCGCTTCGTCTCGCCCACCAGACGATAGAATTCGGGATGGGCGGCGGTCAGGCCTTCCAGCATCTCATCCACATAATCGGCAGGTTTGTTCAGGATCTTCTTCATTCTTGTGCCTCCGGTTGTGTCAACGGGCCCTTGCGGCCCTTGTGTTCACGATCATCACGAAAATCAGCAGGCTGCCCCAGATCAGCTCTCGCGCAAAGTTGGAAACGCCGATCATGTTCAGCCCCGAAGAAAGGAACTGCATCGACAAAACCGCCAGCACGACACCAATGATCCGGCCATAGCCGCCATAGGGGTTCACCCCGCCCAGCACGGCGATCAGCACCGCCAGAAGCAGATAGCTGGAACCGTAATCGGCCTTGGCGGAATTGGCCCGGCTCATCACCACCATGCCCGCAATCGCGGCCAGCGCGCCCGAGGCGACATAGACCCGGATCAGCATGGCGTCGATGTTGATGGCGGCAAAGCGGGCCGCAAGGGGGTTGGCGCCATACATCCGCACCTTCACGCCAAAGGCGGTGCGCGTCAGCACAAGCGAGGTTCCAATCGCCAGAAGCGCGAAAAGCACCAGCGGCGTCGGCACCCCCATGATCGTGGAATTGCCGATCCAAGCCACGGCGGGCGGAAAGCCCATGACCGCCGACCCCCCGGTCATCGCAATGGCGAAGCCCGTGAAGATCAACCCCGATCCCAGCGTGGCCAGAATGGGCGGCAGCCCAAGCCGGGCCACGAGAATCCCGTTGAACAGCCCTGCCACCATGCCCACGGCCAGCGACGCGGCCATGGCCCCCATCACCAGCAGCGCCCCGTCCCCCGACCCGGTCATACGGGTCATGATCGTGGCAGCGATGATCGCCGACAGGTTGGCGATGCCCACGACCGAAAGGTCGATCCCCCCGGTCAGCATGGTCACCGTCATCGCAAGGGCAAGAATGGCGAATTCCGGGAACTGGAACGCCATCGAGGTCATGTTCTGAAGGCTCAGGAACCTGTCGGGCGACAGGGCGGCCATCAGGATGAAGATCGCCACGCAGATCACGGCAAGCCGCCCTTCGGGCGAAGACATCAGGCGCGGCAGAAGGCCTTGGGGTTGGTGCGTCATCTGTTCCTCTCCCCCTCGCTTTACGCTGCCGACCGCGCTTCGGCGCGCTTGGCCTGCCATGCAGGCAGACCCGTGCCCAAAAGGATCAGCGCCCCGATGGTGACGGATTGCCAGGTGGCAGGGATGCCCAGCACGACCAGACTGTTGCGCACCAGCACGATCAGCGCCACGCCAAGGATCGTTCCGGTCAAGGTGCCATGCCCGCCCGCCAGCCGCGCGCCCCCCAGAACAACCGCGGCAATCACCGAAAGCTCCAGCCCCACAAGGTCAAAGGGGTTTGCCACACGGGCCATGCTGGCGTGGATCACCCCCGCAAGCCCTGCCAGAACACCGACATAGACATAGACGAAGAACTGAACGCCCCGCACGTTGATGCCGATGCGCCGCGCGCTTTCGACAGATCCGCCGATGGCATAGATCTGGCGGCCCAGCATTGTCCGTTGCAGGATGAACCAAGTCAGCACCACAACCAGCACGGTCACCAGAAAAGCCGCGTGCAGGTTATAGAACGACCCGTCGGCATTTTCGCCCCGGATCACCATCATCCGTCCGAATTCCCGCATGCCGGGCGGCAGGGTGGTGATCTGCTTCTGGCCGATGAAGGTCAGCATGAAGCCGCGGAAGATCGACAGGGTGCCAAGGGTCACGATCAGCGTCGGCAGGCCGAAGCCCGCGATCAGGATGCCGTTGATGGCGCCAAGGCAGGCCCCCACCGCCATGCCGAAGGCAAGTGCTGCCCACCATGGCAGCCATGGCATGACGGCGTTCAGCGTCATCGCGGTGACATACATGGTAAAGGCGGCGACGGCCGTGAAGCTGACATCGATCCCGCCCGAAATCAGCACCAGCATGGCGGCAACGGCAAAGATGCCCAGCACGATGCCACCGCGCAAAAGATCGGTGAGCGTGGCGATCGACAAAAAGCCCGGGTCGGATACGGCCGCCAGAAGGCAGAAGCCAAGGATCACCAGAGCGACAAGGGTTTCGTTGCGGGTCCAGTCGATCTTCATGAGGCCAGCCTGTGGGCAAGTTCGGTTTCATCAAGGCTGCCGCCGGCGATGTTGTCCACCATCCGGCCGGCCTTCATCACAAGGATGCGGTGGCAGGTCGCCAGAACTTCGGGAAGGTCATCGGAAATGACGATGACGCCCAGACCCTGCGCCGCAAGCTCGGCGATGATCCCATGAATTTCGGCCTTTGACCCGACATCCACCCCCACGCTGGGGCCGTTCAGGATCAGGACACGCGGGCTTCGCGCCATCCAGCGCGCCAGCACCACACGCTGCTGATTGCCGCCGGAAAGCGACCGGACGGGCGCCTCGGGGTTCGGGGTCTTTACCTTCAGACGGGCCAGCCAGTCCCGCGCCTCGGACAGCAGGCCCGAAAGATCCAGCACGCCGGTCGCGCGGGAATGGGCCTCCAGCCGCCCGATGGCAATGTTCTGGACGATGCTCTGGGTCAAGAAAAGCCCTTCGGTCAGCCGGTCTTCTGGCACATAGCCGAT
>JALQTL010000128.1 GCA_023260935.1 Paracoccaceae bacterium | reverse complement strand
ATCAGCCCCCCCAACAGAACCCAGATCCACCAACCCGCAGCGTCACTGCGCCCGAAACTCGTCATGGCTCCATATCCTTCTGCCGGATCTTGTGCGGCCAAGTCTAGACAATCAGGCGGCGGTCCGGGGCGGCATGTCGCCCAGTCTGGGCACCTAAACATCCCGGCATCCGGCCTGCCCGAACTGGGCAGCAGGTACCCGGGCAGAAGGCGCGCACACATTGCCTGACCCGCCCACATCGCCAAGTGCCGGATGCCGGAGGCTGCCGGGTCAGGTTCCGTTCCGCGCCTCCGCCGACTACCCGATTGCGATGTCGGGATCATTGCCGGGAAGGTCTCGCTCCATCCCCTTGCATACGCCGCGATCGTTGGGCCGCAGGATGGCAGGGTCTCTGTCGAAAGCACCAAGCTTGCGGGCATGATGGGCCATATCGCGCTGGCGGTCGCTCACACCTTCAGGATGCTGAACCCGTTTTGGATCGAACAGACCATTCCGTTCCTCAACACCGGCCGCTTCGATCCCCACCTCCGCCTTGCCGATGCATCGCAGCGCTTGGCGGCACGGGGCAGGCACAGGCTGCGAACACAGATCGGTGACCTGTCAGATTGATTGCCGCCAAGGTTGCAGGTGCCGCCCGTCAGTGCAGCATCAGCTTCAGCAAGCCAAGGGCGATGCCCAGACCGCCCACGAAGGCCGCGCCCGCCACCGCCGAGGCAACGCGGTGTTCCGCGACCCAGCCCACACGCGCGCCGACCAGCATCAGCATCAGGATGCAGAAGCCTTCCGCCAGCGCCATGGCCAACCCTGCGCCCAAGACCCCGAGCGCAGAAAGACCGAACAAGAGGGCGGGCAAATTGGCCGCGACGAGGGCAGCCTGGCCATGCAGCCAAGCCTGGCGGAAGTCCTCACGGCCGGGCTTGCGTCGGCCCTGAATGGCTTCTGCCATCACCCCGGCGAACGCCTTTGACAGCAGGATCGCTGTGACCGAGCCAAGCAGGATGACGGCCACACGAAGCGGGCTTTCAGGATGCGCATCGAAGGCCAGTAGAAGGCTGAGAACGGTGATCGACCCATAGACCAGGCCGAAAGCCGCGTCATCCAGCGCCTGCCACCGACCGTGTCTTGCCGTGCCCTGATCCGCGCCCATCTGCACTACCTTCATTCTGCCTGCGTATCACCGTCCGGCGGCGCCACTGACCCTTTCCGTGAAGTTTGAAGCTTCGTCACACAACAGGATCAGCATCCTTTGCACCCGTTCGCCCCCGGCCGGGCTTGTCGCCACCGTGGCAACGGTGCCCGCGGCCACGGTCATGCCGTTCAGGGCGTCCCTGCGTTCCGTGTTTCAGGACTTCAATGTTTTGGAAATGACGGGCGCGCGATGATGCCGCGCGCCCGGATCGCACTCAGTAGATGGTGAAGCCGCCGTCGGTATTATAGGTCGAACCGGTGATGTTCGACGCCTCTTGTGACAGCAGGAAGAGCATGATGGCCACCTGTTCGGCCGCAGTCGAGCCGCGCTTTTGCTGATCGCTGAACTGTAGCAGGCTCATGCTCTTGTAAAGACCGATGCCGGTATCGGCGAAGCCCGTCTCGCGGCGCTGGCCGATGATCTCGAAGGCACGTTCGAACATCGGGGTCAGGGTCGTCCCCATGCCGACCGAGTTGACGCGGATGCCGTAGGCCGCGCAATCGATGGCCGCGGTCTTGGTCATGCCCTGCACTGCGTGCTTTGAGGTCACATAGGGCACGGTGCCGCCGAAGCCGCGGATGCCGGCGACCGAGGCCACGTTGACGATGGCCCCGCCACGGTTCTGGGCGATCATCTGTCGGATCTGGTGACGCATCGAATAGAACGTCCCGTAGACGTTCACCTTGACGACGCGGTCAAAGTATTCGTCGCCCGCTTCGTCGAACCGCGCCATCACGCGGTCCTTCTGGTTCGGGTAATCGATCGGCTCGTCGGGGAAAAGCGCGTCCATCACGCCCGCATTGTTGATCGCACCGTCAAGCCCACCATAAGTATCAACCGCAACCTGCACCATCTTCTCGCAAACGGCGTTGTCGACGATATCGCCGCCCACGAAGGTGGCCTTGCCGCCCGCTGCATTGATCTCGTCGATCACTTTCGCGCCAAGTTCCTCAAGGATGTCGACGCCAACCACATTCGCCCCTTCCCGCGCCAGGCGGCGGGCGGCGACCTCGCCCATGCCGCGCGCCGATCCGGTGACGATCACCGTCTTGCCGGCAAAACGGCCGGGTATGTAATAGTCGTCCGGCACGGGAACCACGTTCTGCCGTCCCGGAATGTTGGGGTCCGCCGGTTCCCACGGCGTCGCATAGGGGCCGAGCGTCATTGAGGCCTGCGCTTGCACCTCGGCCGCCGATCCGGCGACAGTCAGCCCGCCGGCGGCAGCGACAACCCCCACCGACTTGAGGAAATCGCGGCGATCGAGGCCCTGCGGATCCTGGGGTGCATCATCCATGTCGAAACCATCCTTTTATTGGCGTGAGTTTGGGGGAATCCCTGAAGCCCCGGTCAATGCCGGACACGGCTTCAGAATGCGTAACGAACGAAAACCATGGCGCTCAGCCAATCCTTGGCATTGCCACCCAGGGCTGCCTTCACGCCCTTGCCAGGCGCGGTATAGGCAATGTGCCCGTGGACGTAGGTATGGCGCGACGCAAACCACTTGACTGTAAGGTTTGCCTCATAGCCAAGATCATCATCGGTCAGGAACGACAACGCGGGATTGCCGCCAATGTTGTTCAGCTGGTCCGCCTTGAAGACCCAGAACTGCGGCACCAGTTCAACCTTGGGCGCGACCTTCAGGCGGGCCTGAATCCGCTGCGCGATCACGTTGCTGTCCTGGAAAACCTTGAAGTGGTTTGCCCCTTGCACCCACTGCTCGCCGGATCCGCCGGACAGCATCGGATCCCAGCGTTCAAAGCTGGCCGTCGCCGGGTCGTCGCCCGAGAAGTAGGCCAAGCGGTAGCTGACCGAAGGCGACCACTTTGCATCGGCGAAGTTATAGCCAATCTCGGCATAGCCAGCGCGGGCATCCATATCAAAATTGCGGTTGGACTGGCGCGCGATCTCTCCGCCAAAGAAGGGGCCCGAGGCTCCGGCAGGGTTGGGCTGGTAGGTAAAGCGCAGATCATAGACCTGGAGCCCCTTGCGACCGCCGGCGATCGTCCCTGTCGGCCCGAAGTAGTTGGCTTTCGACTCTGGGACAGTGACGTAGGATGCGCCCAGCATCAGCCCATTGGTTGGCCGGGTCTCTAGGTTCAGACCGGCGTACCTGGTCTTCGAGTCGAGCAGCGGCAGTTCGTCCGGGTCCAGATAGAAGGCTTCGACCTTGGTATTGTTATAGGCGACCTGCCCCAGAACAAGAAGGTCGGACGACCATCGCGCATTGGCTTGTAGCGCCGCCCGCTCTTCGCCGTTCGCGGCCGTGTTCGCAATCAGGAACCCGTTGGCAAGCGTGAACCGCTGGCGTCCGGCCGACAGGTTAAAGGTCAGACGGTTGCCGGCGTCATCAACATTTCCGCCAACCAGACCGATGTAGGCATCTTCGAAGAACGTGTAGCTGCGGGTCGCGTCGGTGAACAGTTCCTGCCCGACGGACGCCGAAGTGATCGCGCTGAGCCCGCCATAGAGCGAAACCGATTCAGAAACCGGGGTGATCCCGTAGACGCCATAGTGCAGGTAGCCTTCGACCCAGTCGTCATAACCGCGTCCGGCTGGCGTTCCCTGCGCCAGGGGATTGCCGGCCAGCATCAGGTCGGGGCGTCCGTACCAGGCGTTGTTATTGCCATAATAAAGCGCAAAGGCATCCAGCTTGAACTTCAGGTAGCTTCCGCCCCGATCGAAGGCCAGGGGAAAGTCGCTGGAGTTGCCGGTAAGCAGAAAGCCGCGGCCTTCGTCCGGCTGCGCTCCGTCCCGCAAGGTGACTGCCACTGCGACATCCACCCCCCCGCTGGCCGTTGGCAAGGTGTCGTAAGACACATCGCCAATCGACGCATTGCGCCGGGCGGCGCCCAAAGCGAAATTCAGCCGGTCCTGGGAAAACGTCGTGCCTGGAAAGATTCCGAGCGCGCGACGCACGCTGTCCTCGATCCTTGTATTGAAGGCCGCATCGGTGCTGGGATTGATGATGCGGATCGTGACCCCGTCTATTGGGCGACCTGCGAAAGGCTGCGCATCCGCCACCCCTTGTGCCAACACAACACCGGTCGTCATGGCAAGCCCACCGACAAGCCCCGCCATTAACGCCGCCGCCTGCATCCCTCTTTTCAAGGCGCAGGCGCGCGTCCCGGCCGGACCAATCATTCCCTTTCCCATCGAGGTGCCTCCTGTCGCGATCACACCCAACTATTTCAGCCGGGGTCGATCCAGATAGGACTTGGCCGCCCAAAATGGGCACCTCTGTTCCATGCGTCAGGGCTGGCACCAAGGCTTCCAGCACCCTGCGCAAGCTACCGTGCAACCTTGTCAGCCGCTAGGGAATGCGTCTTCGATATCCAGCAGTGGCCCAAGCTGAAGCCGCTTGCTGTTCAGCTTCGCCTGCTTCGGCCCCTCTTCCATCAAGCCGAGAACGCCTTCGATGGAGGAAAGCTGCGCTTTCAAATCCGATGGCTCCCTCTGAACCGATGCGTCGATGGAACCTTCTGAAACAACCGCCTTGAAACCCATCATAGCGACCATCCCCCATCAAAACGGTCATAGCTGTCTGCCCATGACAGCCGTTGGATCAGGCTTTCGGTTTCATCCAGCGCTCTTGTTCTCGTCGTGCAATTTCGCCGATGCGCGTTGCCAACGACTGCAACCGCCAGATCAGAAAGGCCGCAAGCCCGACATGGTAGGGGATCGTCAGCAGCAGTATCCAGCCCATGCGTTCCCAGCTGCCGAAGACGCCCGCGATCAGGGCAACGACCAGTGATCCGAGGAACGAGACGATCAGCGCCACCAGAATCGGCATACCGTTCGCGCCGTTTATGCGTGCTCTGACCGCTGACCGATCCGCCCAGAAGCCCAACAGGATCAAGGAAAGCGAAAGCCCGAAGGCGATGGCGAGAAACGTGGTCATAGCGGATCAAAGCTCCTCGATAGCGACACTCTAAACCAGTAGGTGGATTCGACAGGAACCGTGCCGAGGACTGAGTGTATAACTTTATCGGAAGCCAAAAACCGCTTGATGCGAACCCAGAAAATCCAACACTGTGAAGGATTTAAGTGGTGCCCAGAGCCGGAATCGAACCAGCGACACGCGGATTTTCAATCCGCTGCTCTACCAACTGAGCTATCTGGGCACCCTTGGCGGAAGGCGCTGCCTTCCGGGTGGGCGGGTGATACGTCAGGCGGGCGGGGCTGTCCAGAGGCTTTTTGCGTATTTTTTGGCTGTCAATGCCGGTGGGCTGGTCCCGACGGGGCGGGGTTTTCGGGCCGCTCTTCCTCAGCCTCGGGCATGGGAAGGACATAGCTTTCGTTCAGCCACCGGCCAAGGTCAATGTCGGCACAGCGGCGCGAACAGAAGGGGCGATAGGCCGGATCGGCCACCTTGTCGCAGATGGGGCATTTCATTCGAAAAGCCCCTTCGCCACTTCCGAAAGGGGCAGGCGGTCGCGCCGCCGTGTCAATTCGTAAAGCCCCAGCACCGTCCAGCCCGCCAGATGGGCCTCGCCCTCGGCCTTGAAGGCGGCCTTGATGACCTGATCAAGGATGGCGCGGTCCTTTTTGGGCATCGGCGCGAAATCCACCACGATCTGACCGCCAAGGCCACGCAGCCGCAACTGGCGCGGCAGATCGCGCGCGGCGGCGATGTTCACCTTCAGGCTGGCAGCGGGGCTGGTATCGGGGCCGGTGTTCACATCGACCGCCACCAGCGCGCGGGTGGGTTCCACCATCATGTGCCCGCCCCCCGGCAGATCGACGCGCGGCTGCAACAGGGCGGCGACCATGTCATCCACCCCGGCGCCCGCAAACCCGCCGCCTTCGGTTATCACCTCGTCGGGCGCGGGGTCCAGCCAGTCGCGAAAGGCAAGATCATGGGCCGTTGCCCCGTCGACCAGCAGCTCCGGCCCGCCGTCCAGATCGGCCAGAACGGCCTCGGCCAGACCGCGCATGGCGGCGATGTCTTCAGCCACGGCATCGGCTTCGGCATCACCGCAGGCCGACCGCAGGATAAGGCCCAGCCGAGGGTCGGCGCCCGCCATGCCTTCTTCGGCCAGACGGGCCAGATCGGCGCGCAGGTCTTCTTCCTTGATCCGGCGGCTGATGTTCAGCCCCGGTGCATCGGGCGTAATGATGGCAAAGCGCGACTTGAACAGCAGCCGCGAGGTCACCGGCAGCGCCTTGCCGGCCTCGGCCGGGCCCGTCACCTGCACCAGCAGGCGCTGACCGGGGGCGATGCCGCCGATCTGGCGCAGGAAGCCGGTTTCGCCCTGCAGCAGCTTCACGAAAAGCCCGCCCTGCCCCTTCATCGGCCGGTCGGCCACCGCCCGGTAGATCGCGCCCGGCAGCGGCACATCGCCAGCCGGATCGACCGAAAGCTCCTCCAGCCGCCCATCCACGACCAGCGCGGCGCAAGGCCGGCCCGCCACTTCGTCCAGAATGACCACGCGGCCCTTCATCCCTGCCTCCAGACCGGCCAGCCGGCGCTTTCCAGAAGGGCTGCCGTTTCCGCCACGGGCAGGCCCATGATGCCGGTATAGCTGCCCGATATCCACGGGATGAAGGCCCCGGCCGCCCCCTGAATACCGTAAGCCCCTGCCTTGCCCTGCCAGTCGCCCCCCGCCAGATAGGCGTTCAGCTCGATATCCGACAGGCGCTTCATCTTGACCACGCTGACGCTGTCACGCGCCCAGATCCGATCCCCCCGGCGCACCGCGACCGAGGTGATCACCTCATGCCGGCGCCCGCCCAAGAGCGTAAGGAAGGCCGCCGCCTCGCCAGCATCGCGCGGCTTGCCCAGAATGCGCCGCCCAAGGGCAACGGTCGTATCAGCACAAAGCACGATGTCATCAGGCCCCGCAGGCACGGCCATGGCCTTTTCGCGCGCCAGCCTTGCACAATAGGGGCGCGGCAGTTCGCGCGGCCTCGGGTCTTCATCAATGTCGGGGGGCAGGATCGCATCGGGAATAACCCCGATCTGCGCCAGAAGATCCTTCCGGCGCGGGGATGCCGATCCAAGGATCAGGCGCACTTACTTGAAGCGATAGTTGATGCGGCCCTTCGACAGGTCGTAGGGCGTCATTTCCACCTGTACCTTGTCGCCCGCCAGAACACGGATGCGGTTCTTGCGCATCTTGCCTGCCATCGTCGCGATCAGTTCATGGCCATTGTCGAGTTCGACCTTGAATGTCGCGTTGGGCAGGAGCTCCTTCACGACACCGGGGAATTCGAGAATGTCTTCCTTGGCCATGTTGACTCCGAAATAGGGACAGGCCCGCGAATGCCGCAGGCCTTTGATAGCGGGGCATATGCGCCCGAATCCCGCAGGTTTCAAGGAAAAAATCAGCCGATCCGGTTCAGTTGTTCGGCCCAGTGACGGTGGTTCAGCACGCCCCCGTCCCGGCGCACCGCGCGCACGGCCTCCAAAGACACCTCTGCCACCACCCAGCCCGGCGCGTTCAGCGCGGTCTCGGCGATGATGCCGGTGGCGGGAAAGCCGTGGTCGGGCGGGCCATAGATCGCGGCCGACCCCACGTTTTCATCCACCGCAGGGCAGAAATCGCACAGGCCCACAGTTGGGGAATGGGCCACGATGCACTGGTTTTCCAGCGCCCGGGCCATGCTGCCCACCCGCACCCGGGTAAAGCCGGCAAGGCTGTCGGTGCAGGACGGGGCCAGCAAGACCTCGGCCCCCTGATCCACCAGATGCCGGGCCAGCAGCGGAAATTCGCTGTCATAACAGATCACGACACCGATCCGGCCCAGATCGGTATCAAAGGGCGCAAGTCCCTGCCCCGCCACCACATCCCAGGTCTCACGCTCGAACCGGGTCATGATCTGCTTGTCCTGATGCCCGATCACCCCGTCCGGCCCGTAAAGCACCGCCCGGTTCACCGGCCGCGCCCCGGCGAAATAGGGGGCCGAGGCGCCAAGGATCATCACGTCATGCTGTCGGGCCAACGCCAGATGCAGCGCCGTAACCGCAGGGCCATGGCGGGCCACCTCATGCAGCGCGCGTTCCAGATCGGCCGCCACCGCAGGCCCGCCCAGACTGGCCAGTTCCATCGCGCCATATTCGGGAAAAACCAGCAGCCGCGCACCCTGCCCTGCGGCATCGTCCACCCAAGCCCCCAACTTTTCGGCATAGTCGTCGAACCGGTCGAACCATGTCAGCGGATAGGCCGCCGCCCCAAGGCCGAACCCCGTCACAGCGCGCGCATCCAGAATTGCAGCCGCTTTTCGCTTTCGGCGCCGTCACCCAGATCCTTCCACGAAAACCGCGCCTCTACCCCCGGCAGGGGCGCATAGCCATGGCCGCGCCAGAAGGCGTCATTGGTACGATAGGTCTGGGGCCGCAGCGGGTGGTCATCCGGCCGGATCACCGAACAAAAGGCCACATGCGTCCGGCCCAGAGCGCGGGCATGGGCTTCGCGCAGGTCAACAAAGCGGTGCCCCAAGCCGATGCCGCGGTATTCCGGCAGCAGCACCGATTCCGCGCCATAGAGGATCGTTTCCAGCGCCACGCCCTGATCCCGGAAGGGGGCGGCGAATTCGGCCGCGTGATCCTCCATCGGCGTCGAGGTCGAGGCCCCGATCAACCGCGCACCGTCAAAGGCCCCGACCAGCAGCGCCCCCGGGCTGTCACGATAGGTTTGCAGATAGTCCCGTTCGTATTCCAGCGAGCCGTCGTAAAGATAGGGCCAGTCGCGGAATACCGCGATGCGCAGCCCCGCCACATCATCCAGATGCGCCTCCAGATCGGCGCCGGTCAGGCTGCGCACGGTGATGCCGGGCGGAAGATCGCGGCGCGTCATGCGGAAACCTGCGCGATCCAGTCGTTCAGGTTATAGAATGTCGTCACCCGCGAAATCCTGCCATCCCGCAGGTCAAAGAAAGACCCCGCCGGCAGGATGTAGCGCTGCCCCTTGGCTTCAGGCAGGCCCGGGTCGGTTTGCAGGTATTCGCCATGCACCACGAATTCCGCCGCCCCGCGGGTGCCGTCTTCGTTCACGAAGATCACGATATCCTTCAGTTCCTCGCGGTAGCTGACGCCCATGTGGGAACAGAATTCGGCAAACATGTCGCGCCCCCGGCGGATGCCGCCTTCGTTCACGCGGTGCTCTACATCATCGGTCACACAGTCCAGCATGCCGGCGGCATTGCCCGCGTTGAAGGCGGCATAATAGGCGGCGATGGTGGCGCGGGCGTTTTCGGCAGACATCTGGTTCTCCTTCGTGATGCCGCCAAGATGGGCGAAGCCGGGCGCAAGGGAAAGCCCGCAAACGTCCTTTCTTTGGCCCAAAGCGCCCTTCGCCGCCCCCCGGTCATCGCCCCTTGCGCGCGGCTTTAACGCTACAGTCCGGCCAGTGCGGCCTTCACGGCCTGCGCCATCGGGGTGGTCGGCCGCCCGATCAGGCGCGAAAGGGTGCCGCTGTCATCGAAAAGCGCCCCCCGTGACGCCTGCACGTCGCTGTCTGCCAGAATGCCGGCAAAGCCTTCCGGCAGGCCGAAGCCCACCAGGGCCGCCGCATATTCTGCCGGCGGCAGATCGACATAGGCCACCGGCTTGCCCGATTGCGCGCTGACCTCGGCCGCCATCTCGGCCATGGTATAGGCCGCATCGCCGGCCAGTTCATAGACCTTGCCCGCGTGCGCGGTTTCAAGCGCCACCACGGCAATCGCCTCGGCAAAATCGGCGCGGGCCGCGGCGGAAATGCGCCCCGTCCCCGCCGCCCCGATCATCGCGCCATGGGCCAGCGCCGCCCCCAGCGATCCGGTGTGGTTTTCCAGATACCAGCCATTGCGCAGGATCGTGATCTCCAGCCCGCTGTCACGCAGCGCGGCTTCGGTGGCGATGTGATCGGCGGCCAGCAGCATTGGCGATGCCGCGCCCTTCAGGATCGAGGTATATACGATGCGCCCAACCCCCGCCGCCTTCGCCGCGGCAATCACATTGCGGTGCTGCCCTGCCCGGTCATCGAAATCGCTGGACGAGATCAGGACCAGCACATCCACCCCCGCAAGAGCGCCCGCATCGGCATGGACATAGTCAAAGGTGCGCACCTCGGCACCCAGATGCGCCGCCTTTTGCCGATTGCGCACCAGCGCAACCGGCGCGGCACCCCGCGCCCGAAGCGCGGCAAGGGCAAGCTGGCCAAGCTGGCCCGTGGCCCCGGTGATGGCGATTGTGGTCATGGTCTGATCC
>JALQTL010000125.1 GCA_023260935.1 Paracoccaceae bacterium | reverse complement strand
GGAACGCCCGCCGGGGGTTTATGCCGGGGCCGACAGTCGCGTGGCGCTGAATGCCGTTTCCGCCGGGACAGAGCTGGTGGCGGCCACATGGCCTGCGGGAATTGCCATCGAGGGGCTGGAGGCCCCGCCCGAACAATCGTTGAAGGGGGCCTTTCTGGGGGGCGGCCTGATGTTGTTGATGCTGGATATTCTGGCGGCCTTGTGGGTTTCGGGGCGGCTGTCGGGCCTTGCCCGGGGCACGGCCGTGGTAGTGGCGGGCCTGATCCTGCTGTCGCCCCCCGCCGCGCGGGCGCAGGATGATGCGGAACGCCTTGCGTTGCAGGCGACGACGGGGCTTGTGCTGGCGCATGTCGTCACCGGCGACGCGCGGGTGGATGATGTGGCCCGTCAGGGGCTGATCGGCCTGGGTGAGGTGCTTTGGGCACGCACCTCGATCGAGCCAGACTTGCCGATCGCGGTGAACATCGAAACCGATGAACTTGCCTTTTTTCCCTTCCTCTACTGGCCGGTGACCACGACGCAGGCACTGCCATCGGCCGAAGCCTACCGCAAGCTCAACGATTATCTTCGCACCGGCGGGCTGATCCTGTTCGACACCCGTGATGCCGACCGTGCGGGTGCCGGCACCTCGGCGGAAGCGCAGCACCTGCAACGGATCGCGGCGGGCCTGAACATTCCGCCGCTGGAACAGGTGCCGCCCGATCATGTGCTGACGCGGACCTTCTATCTTTTGCAGGATTTCCCCGGCCGCTATGCACGGGGTGCCGTCTGGGTAGAGGCTGCCCCGCCTGATGCCGAACAGGTGGAGGGCATGCCCTTTCGCAACCTGAATGATGGGGTGACCCCGGTGATCATCGGCGGCAATGACTGGGCCTCGGCCTGGGCTGTAACCGCATCGGGGGTGCCGATGCTGCCAGTGGGCCGCGGCTTTGCCGGGGAACGACAGCGGGAAATGGCGTATCGGTTTGGCGTCAACCTGATCATGCATGTGCTGACGGGCAACTACAAATCCGATCAGGTCCATGTGCCTGCATTGCTGGACAGGCTGGGCCAATGACACAATCGCTGATCCTTGATCCCCTTGTGCCCATGCCGGTGCTGTTGCTGGCCTGTGCGATTGCGGTGCTGTTGCTTGGGCTTGCCCTTTTGCGCGGGCTTTCGGGCTGGTGGCTGCGGGGGCTGGCCCTTGCCGTGGGTCTGGGGGCGCTTGCCAACCCGTCGCTTCAGGAAGAAGACCGTGCGCCGCAGACCGATATCGTCATTGCGGTGGTGGATCGCAGCGCCAGTCAGGCCTTGTCTGACCGGGCGGCACAGGTGGATGCGGCCCTTGCCGCTGTCGAGGCCGAGGTGGCGGCGCTTGATAACACCGAATTGCGCGTCGTCACGCTGGGGGATGGCCCAGAAGACGCCGGAACGCTGGCGATGACGGCGCTTGCCGAAGCCCTTGCCGAAGAACCGCGCGCGCGGGTGGCCGGGGCCATCCTGATCACCGACGGCCGTGTGCATGATCTGGAACTGGCGCCCAACCTGCCCGCCCCGTTGCATGTGCTTCTGACCGGGCGCAGCACCGATTGGGACCGGCGTTTGATCATCAAGAACGCGCCGGCCTTCGCCATTCTGGGCGAAGAGGTGGTGCTGACCCTGCGGATCGAAGACGAGGGCGCGGTGCCCGCCACCATCGGCCCGATGGCAGACCTGACGATCAGCGTCGATTCCGACCCGCCGCAGGTTTATTCGGTGCCCGTGGGGCAGGATCTGGAACTGCCGGTCACGCTGCCGCATGGCGGGATGAACGTGCTGCAATTCAGCCTTGGCCCCGCAGAGGGGGAACTGACAGACCGTAACAATGCGGCTGTCGTGCAGATCAACGGGGTGCGGGACAGGTTGCGCGTGCTGCTGGTTTCGGGTGAACCCCATGCCGGCGAACGGGTCTGGCGCAACCTGTTGAAATCGGATGCCAGCGTGGATCTGGTGCATTTCACCATCCTGCGCCCACCCGAAAAGCAGGATGGCATTCCGGTCAGCGAACTTTCTCTGATCGCCTTTCCGACCCGCGAACTGTTTGTCGAAAAGATCGATGAATTCGACCTGATCGTGTTTGACCGCTATCGGATGCGGGGCATCCTGCCGATGTCCTACATGCAGAACATCGTTGATTATGTGAAGAACGGCGGCACCGTGCTGGTCGCGGCCGGGCCGGAATATGGGGCGGTGGACAGTATCTGGCGTTCTCCTCTGGCCGAGGTTCTGCCCGCTGACCCGACCGCGCGGGTGATCGAGGAAGGCTTTCGCCCGGCGCTGACCGATCTGGGCCGTCGCCATCCCGTGACCGAAGGGCTGGAAGCCCTGGCGCCCGAGGGCGGCTGGGGCCGTTGGTTCCGGATGGTAGATATCGTGCCCCATGCCGGGCAGGTGGTGATGGAGGGGCCCCAGAACCGGCCGCTTCTTGTGCTGAACCGGGTGGGCGAGGGGCGGGTGGCCATTCTGGCTTCTGACCATGCGTGGCTGTGGGGGCGCGGCTATGAAGGCGGGGGGCCGCAGCTTGAACTGTTACGTCGGCTTGCGCACTGGATGCTGAAGGAACCGGAGCTTGAGGAGGAAACCCTTGACGCAACCGTTTCCGGTCAGACGCTGACGATCACACGGCGCACGATCGCCGATACGCCGCCCGGCGATGTGACGATCACGGCACCGGACGGCACGGTGGAAGCCCTGCCGCTGACAGAACAAGGCCCTGGCAGGTTCGAGGCGCAATGGACGGCCAGCCAGCTTGGCCTGCACCGCCTTGCCCAGGGCGATCTGGAACGGGTGGTGGCCATCGGCCCTTCGGCGCCGCGCGAATTCGTGCAGACGATTGCCGATGGCGGGGCACTTGCGCCCGTGGTCGAAGCGACGCGGGGCGGTATTCTGACGCTGGAACAGGGCGCCCCCGATATCCGCACCGTGGCCGAAGGCAGGCCCGCCGCGGGCCGGGGATGGATCGGAATTACCCCGCGCGGGGCCTATGTCACCGAAGATGTGCGCGTGGCCCCGCTGTTGCCCGGCTGGGCGTTGCTGGTTCTTGCCGCCGGTCTTTCGGTGCTGGCATGGCTGGTCGAAGGGCGAAAGTCCGCTAGCCGAAGGCTGGCATAAGCCGGGGTCCGGCCAATTCTTCCTAAATCCCCCGGTGTTTGGCCCTGCCGCAGAACAGGCCTTTGCCATTACGGTCAACCTCACCTCGCTGATCGCATGGCTGGGCGCTTCCGATGTGGCAAGAGAAGGGGCGTTGACCTGGATCGCAGAAACCGGTGGCCCACGCCCTTTGACCATACCAATTGGGCCCCGGGGAGGCTGAACAACTGCTGCGGCGGGGAACGTGGTCCTCTGGGCTGGTGGACAGCATCGGGCCAGTCGAATGGCACCTTTGACGGCCATGAAAGCTATGCGTTGCTGGTGGAATATGATCCGGGGATTTCGCCCGTCCCGGTTCCGGCGTCTTTGCGGCTTCTGGCGCTCGGGGTGGGTGCGCTGGCCGCCGCTGCACGCCGCCGGCGTCGCTGACCATTTCGCAGAATGTCCCTTATCGCGTTGCCCCGGGGTCAGTCGGGCATCGCGTCGGGGCCTTGGGCCAGCATCACCGCCCGCGACTGCGACGCGAACTCCCTCCGGATCAGGACAATGGCGGTGATCAGTGATGCGATGATCAGCGCTGCGGGCCCAATGATCCAGCCAAGGGCCGCAAGGGCAAAATAGATCGCCCGCAACCCCCTGTTGAAGCTGCGCGCGGCAAAGATGTTGACCTGTGCCGCCTGATCGGCGCGATGAAAGGCATCGGGGTCATTGGGATCATTCGGCACCGCCGCCATCAGGATGGCGCAATAGCCGAACAGCCGGTGGGCCCAGACGAATTTCAGCAAGGCATTGGCAAGAAAGGCGATCACAAGGATGATCTTCAGTTCCAGCACCACGCCTTCTGCCTGCAAGGTCAGATCCTGGGCAAGCCCTTCCAGCCGTGATGAGTTGCCGATCAGGGCCACGCCCCCACCGATGGCGATCATGCAGGTGGAGGCAAAGAAGGCCGTTCCCTGACGCAGGCTGTCGATCACATTGGCATCAAAGATACGCGGGCTGCGGGTCACGAATTCACGCAGCCAGTTGCGCCGATAACCGGCCATGATCACCGAAACCGAAGGCCGCGACTTTGGCGGGTGTTCCACCGCGAACCCTGTGATCCACCACCCGGCCAGCAGCACGGCAAGGGCCAGGCTATCCCATGCGCCAAGGGTTTCTGGAATGAACGGCAGCGTCATGGCGGGAACAATACCGCTGTGTCCCCGCTTCTCCTACGCCAAAGTTGGTTATTTGATATTACCAATTTTTGCGATAAGCTTGGGCAAACGATGCGAGGTGCGCCATGGAAATGCCGAAACCCAATGCCATGATCCTTTCCGCAAAGGCGCGGATCACGGCCAGGCTGAAAGCAGTCCTGCCGGCCGATTCGGTGATCGAGGATGAAGCGGAAACCCGCGCCTATGAATGTGATGCGCTGACCGCTTATCGCTGCCCGCCACTGGCCGTGGTGCTTCCGCGATCGACGGATGAGGTCTCCGCAGTCCTGCGCATCTGCCATGAAGAGGGCGTTCCCGTCGTGCCGCGTGGGTCCGGCACGTCGCTTGCCGGCGGGGCGCTGCCAACGGCGGATGCCGTGATCATCGGGGTTTCGCGCATGAATGGCGTGCTGCAAACCGATTACGACAACCGGTTCATCCACGTCCAGTCGGGGCGCACCAACCTTTCGGTAACGGGGGCGGTTGAAAGCGACGGGTTCTTTTATGCGCCCGATCCCTCCAGCCAGCTTGCCTGTGCCATTGCGGGCAATATCGCCATGAATTCAGGCGGGGCCCATTGCCTGAAATACGGGGTCACCACGAACAACCTTCTGGGTGTGCGGATGGTGTTGATGGATGGCACGATCGTGCAGGTTGGCGGCCCGTTCATGGATAGCGCGGGGCTTGATCTTCTGGGCGTCATCTGCGGGTCGGAAGGGCAGCTTGGGGTGGTGACAGAGGCTTGGCTACGCATCCTGCCAAAGCCGGAAGGTGCTCGGCCGGTCCTGATGGGGTTCGATTCGAACGAAGTGGCCGGGGCCTGCGTGTCCGACATCATCAAGGCCGGTGTGCTGCCGGTGGCGATCGAATTCATGGATCGCCCCTGTATCGAGGCGACCGAGGCTTTTGCCAAGGCCGGCTATCCGATGTGCGAGGCGCTTCTGATTGTCGAGGTCGAGGGCAGCCCTGCCGAGATTGACGAACAACTGGGTCTGATCAAGCAGATTGCCCGCCGCCACAACCCGGTGGAACTGCGCGAGGCCGAGGATGAAGATCAGGCCAAGCGCATCTGGCTGGGGCGCAAATCCGCCTTTGGTGCCATGGGCCAGATCAATGATTACATGTGCCTTGACGGAACCATCCCCGTCTCCTCGCTGCCCCATGTGCTGAAGCGCATCGGCGAGATGAGTACGGAATTCGGCCTTGATGTGGCGAATGTCTTTCACGCCGGGGATGGCAACATGCACCCGCTTATCCTTTTCGATGCCAACAAGCCCGGCGATCTGGAGACATGCGAGGCTTTCGGGGCCGAGATCCTGAAGCTCTGTGTCGAGGTCGGGGGGTGCCTTACGGGCGAACATGGCGTGGGCATCGAAAAGCGTGATCTGATGACCGTGCAATTCGCGCCCGAGGATATGGAGGCGCAGTTGCGGGTGAAGGATGTGTTTGACCCCAAATGGCTTTTGAACCCGGCCAAGGTCTTTCCGCTGACCGTTACGGCCAGCCGCCGCGCGGCCTGATCCCTGCCTTGCCGCGCTTGCCAGACAAGGCGGGGGTGGCCGAACAAAAGACGTGACAACAGGAAAGGCAGGGCTGCATGACACCTGCGACCGAAGCTGAACTGGCGGAAGTGATCCGCGCCGGAACCGGCCCGATGTTGGTTCGGGGCGGGGGCACCCGCAGCATCGACCACCGGCAAGGCGCAGTGATCCGGACCACGGGCCTGAGCGGGATCGAACTTTACGAACCGGGTGCGCTGACCCTTGTGGCGCGGGCTGGCACGCCGCTGGCCGAGGTCGAGGCCACCCTTGCCGCCGAAGGGCAGCGCCTGCCGTTCGAGGTGCCCGATATGCGCGGGCTTTTGGGCACGGCTGGTGAAAGCACGATCGGGGGCGTTGTGGCGGCCAATGCCAGCGGCCCGCGCCGGGTTCAGGCCGGGGCCTGTCGCGACAGCCTTATCGGGGTGCGCTTCGTGAACGGCGAAGGCACCGTCATCAAGAACGGTGGAAGGGTGATGAAGAACGTCACCGGCTATGATCTGGTCAAGCTTCTGGCCGGGTCTTGGGGGCAGTTGGGCGTTCTGACCGAGGTTAGCTTCAAGGTGCTGCCCACGCCGGAAACCACGGCCACGCTTGTGCTGCATGGGCTGTCGGATGCTCAGGCCGTGGCGGCCATGTCCGCGGCGCTCGGCTCTCCTTACGAGGTCAGCGGCGCGGCGCATCTGCCGGGGCAGGGCACTGTGTTGCGGATCGAAGGCTTCGCCAATTCGGTTGCCTATCGCGCAGGGCGCCTGCGTCAGCATCTTGCCGCCTTTGGCTCGGTTGACCACATGGACGGGCCGCAGGTCTGGGCGGATGTGCGCGACCTGCGCCCCTTTCATGGGGCCGAGGGCGATGTATGGAAGCTTTCGGTCAAGCCGTCAGATGCGCCGGCCCTTCTGGTGCGGGCGGGGGCCGAGGCGCATCTGATGGATTGGGGCGGCGGGCTGATCTGGCTACGCATGGCCCCGGGCAGCGATCTGCGCGCGCGTCTGGGGGCTTTTGACGGCCATGCAACCCGGGTGCGCGGGTCAGACCCGTCGGTTCCGGTGTTTCACCCCGAACCGCCAGCCCTTGCCGGCCTTATGGATGGCATCCGCCGCAAGTTCGATCCGCGCGGGTTGTTTTCCGGGCTGGCGGCATGATGCTGCCGCCCCGGACCTGCCCGCTCTCCGGCCGCTTGCGGCCCCTTTCTGCCCCTGTTCGCTGAGGCCCGTCGATGCAGACCAATTTCACGCCCGAACAATTGCAAGATCCCGGCATCGCCCGCGCGAACGAGGTGCTGCGCACCTGCGTGCATTGCGGTTTCTGCACTGCCACCTGCCCGACCTATCAGGTGCTGGGGGACGAGTTGGACAGCCCGCGAGGCCGGATCTACCTGATCAAGGATATGCTGGAAAACAACCGGCCTGCCGATGAAAAGACGGTCAAGCACATTGACCGCTGCCTTTCGTGCCTTGCCTGCATGTCGACTTGCCCGTCCGGCGTGCATTACATGCACCTCGTTGATCACGCCCGCGAATATATCGAAGCCACCTACAAGCGCCCCTTGATGGACAGGATGCTGCGGGCAGTGCTGGCGCGGATCATTCCCCATCCGACGCGCTTCCGGTTGGCGCTGTTGGCGGCCAAGATCGGCCGGCCATTTGCGTTTCTGATGCCGGACGCGCGGCTCAAGGCGATGTTGCAGATGGCGCCGAAAACCATTCCTCCGGTCAGCCGCAACGATGACCCGCAGACCTTTGCGGCCGAAGGCGCGCCAAGGATGCGGGTCGCGCTGATGACGGGCTGCGCGCAAAAGGCACTGAACACCGATATCAATGACGCCACGATCCGTATCCTGCGCCGTCTGGGGTGCGAGGTGGTGGTGGCCGAAGGCGCAGGCTGCTGCGGGGCGCTGACGCATCACATGGGCAAGGCCGACCAAAGCCATGCCTCGGCCGCCGCCAATATCCGGGCCTGGATGGCGGAAAAGCGCAGCAAGGGGCTGGATGCGATTGTCATCAACACCAGCGGCTGCGGCACGACGGTCAAGGATTACGGGCATATGTTCCGCACCGATGCAGGCCTTGCCGAAGATGCCGCCACCATTGCCGGGCTGGCCAAGGACATTTCGGAGGTGCTGACACAACTGGGCCTGCCCGAAGGGGCGGCCAAAGGCATCAAGGTGGCCTATCACGCGGCCTGTTCGCTGCAACATGGCCAGCAGATCAAGACCCTGCCCAAAGACCTGCTGAAGCGGGCGGGGTTCACCGTGGTGGAACCCGCCGATCCGCATCTGTGCTGCGGCAGCGCGGGCACCTACAACCTGCTTCAACCCGAGATCAGCCAGCAACTGAAGGCCCGCAAGGTTCAGACGCTGGAGGCGAAGTCGCCCGACATCATTGCCGCGGGCAATATCGGCTGCATGATGCAGATCGGTTCTGGCACCGGCGTGCCCATCGTGCATACGGTGGAATTGCTGGATTGGGCCACGGGCGGGCCGAAGCCGCGCGCAATTGCTTTGTCCGAACATGCTTGAATGGGGTCACAAATCCGCCAAACTCTGATGTAATCCGGGGGTAGAGCAACCGGAGGCTTCATGCGGATCATTGCGGCTTTTTTCCTTGCGCTTGGGCTGTGCCCTGGCTTGCCGGCGGCCGCGCAGACCGGCGCGCCGGACAAGGGGCTGACCTCGCTTCAGACGGGGGATGACAGCCGCGGATGGGAAGCCGTGGGGCGCATCAATTTTGGCGACCGCGGGTTCTGCACCGGGGCACTGATTGCCGATGATCTGGTTCTGACGGCCGCGCATTGCCTGTTTGACAAGGAAACCGGGGCGCGGGTCGATCCGGCCACGATCCAGTTTCTTGCAGGCTGGCGCAATGGCCGTGCCGTTGCCTATCGCGGCGTCACGCAGGCGATTGCCCATTCCGAATATGTCTTTGGCGGGCACGAGGATGTGGAGCGTGTGCAATTCGATGTGGCCCTGCTGAAGCTGGACCAGCCGATCCGCCTGCCCTCGATCAAGCCTTTCGTGCTGGATGCCCAACCGCAAAAGGGCGATGAGGTGGGCGTGGTTTCCTATGCGCAGGACCGGTCAGAGGCGCCATCCTTGCAGCAGGTCTGCCATGTGCTTGGGCGCAGCACGGCGATGTTGATCCTGTCTTGCGATGTGGATTTCGGGTCTTCCGGCGCGCCTGTTTTCGCGCTGCGGGACGGGGCGTTTCATGTGGTGTCACTGGTCTCCGCCAAGGCCGAGATGGATGGCCGCAAGGTGGCGCTTGGCGCGCCGCTCACCGAACCCGTGGCCGAACTGCGGGCCGAGCTTGACAGGGCCGGCCCGGGGCACCGCCCCGGCAATGTGCGCGTCCTTTCCGGTGGGGCAGGCGGCAAGTTCATCAAGCCATGATCGCGCCCCTCCTGCGCCTTTCGCTTTTTGTTGCCGCGCTGATTGGATGCCAGCCCGCATGGGCGCAGAACAGCGGGCTGGAACGACTGACCCGCCCTGACCAGATCGTCAGCTGGAAAGCGGTGGGGCGGGTGGATATCGGCAGGTCTGGCTTTTGTACCGGCACGCTGATTGCGCCCGACCTTGTGCTGACTGCCGCGCATTGCCTTTTCGATGAACAGGGCAAGCCCCGGCCGGTTGACACGCTGATGTTCCGCGCCGGCTATGCCGATGGCGTCTCTATTGCCGAAAGCCGGGTACTGCGGGCGACGGCGCATGAAAGCTATGACCACCGCGGCGATGGCAAGATCGAGGGCAAGGAAATCCGCTACGATGTGGCGCTGCTGCAATTGGCCGATCCGATCCAGCCCACAATCGCGCCGCCGTTTTCGGTGGAACGGCCGGGAAATGGCACTGAAGTCAGCGTGGTTTCCTATGCCCGCGGCCGGTCCGAGGCCTTGTCATGGCAGCGCAATTGTACGGTGCTGGGCCGTCAGGCCGGGTTGATCGCGGTGGATTGCGACGTGACCTTCGGGTCGTCGGGGGCGCCAGTGTTCGACCGGTCGCAAGGCAGGGCGCGGATCGTTTCCCTCATTTCCGGGGGGGGCACCTATAACGATGGGGTCGTGGCCTTCGGGATGGAGCTGCCGTCCCTTGTGTCGGATCTGAAGGCCCAGCTCCGGGCAGACCGGTCGGTGATCGGCGCCGCGACCAAGCCGGGTGCTTCGGTCCGCAGGATTGCCGTGGGGTCGGGGGAACGGGCCGGGGGCGCGCGCTTCCTGAAGGCACCGGGAAACTGACTACCCCCTCTTGAAGCGTTGAAAAAGGCTTCCCAGATAAGGGGTGTCCGGGTGCCAGTCAGGGCCCGGCAAGCCCGCCCGCCCGAGTTTCGGGGGGCATCACATAGCATCGCTTCCGAAGGAGGATGACCCATGCGCAGCTTTGATCTTGCGCCGCTTTACCGTGCCACTGTCGGTTTTGACCGCATTGCCGATCTGATGGACCGCGCGCTGAGCGCCGATGTCGCCCAGCCAACCTATCCGCCCTACAACATCGAAAAGACCGCCGAGGATGCCTATCGCATCTCGATCGCCGTGGCCGGCTTCACGCCGGACGAACTGTCGGTCGAGGTGAAGGATGGCGCGCTTCATGTGGCGGCCCGCAAGGCCCCCGAAGCCACCGAAAAGAGCTATCTGCACCGGGGCATCGCCACTCGCGCCTTCGAACGCCGGTTCGCGCTGGCCGATCATGTGCGCGTGACCGGGGCCAGCCATGAACACGGCATGCTGCACATCGATCTTGTCCGCGAAACCCCCGAGGCGCTGAAGCCCCGCCGGATCGAGATCGGCCGCCCTGCCGATGTCGAGGCGAAGGCGGTTGAAAAGATCGACGCCTGACACGCGGTTGTTCCGTTGATGACCGAAGGCCCGCCGGATGATCTCTGGCGGGCCTTTTCCAATGGCGCGGCGGTTACTGCGACAGGGATCTGGCCAGCCGCATCAGCATGACAGCCTCGCTGCGATAGCCAAAGGGATCATCGCCCCGGTTTTCCTGCGCCAAGGCAACGGCATCATCCCAGCCCCAGTTTCCCAGATAGTCGGACCCGCGCAGAAGCTGGCCAAAGCCCGCGATGGCGGCCGCAAAGCGGGCATCCGTATCAGGCCCCGCATCCGCTGTGATCGGGGTTTCGACAAGCGTGCTTTCACCGCCGCCGGCGGCCGGGTCGCCCGAGGTTTTGAACCGCAGCCGCAGGAAGCCAAGCTCCGCCCCCGTGGTTGCCGGCGCAGCCCCGCCCCCTGCCCGCGCGCCATAGCGCAGCGGATCGTTCCGCAGGGCAGGGCTTCCCGGCGCGGTGATTTCATACAAGGCAGTAACCTGATGGCCCGCACCGATTTCGCCCGCGTCTACCGCATCGTTGTTGAAATCCTCGCGCCGCAGGGCCCGTGTTTCATAGCCGATCAGCCGATATTCGGCCACTTCGGCAGGGTTCCATTCCACCTGTATTTTCACATCATCCGCAATCGGGAACAAAGCGCCGGCCAACTGGTCCACCAGCACTTTCTGCGCCTCTTGAAGTGTATCGATATAGCTGGCGGTACCGTTGCCGTTCTGGGCAAGGGCCTGCATCGTCGCATCATCCAGATTGCCGCGGCCAAAGCCAAGGACCGAAAGATAGGTGCCATCCTTGCGCTTTCGGGCCACTAGGGCGGCAAGTTCTGCCGGGTCGGCAGGGCCAAGGTTGAAATCGCCGTCCGTGGCCAGCAGCACGCGGCTGATCTCGCCCGGTGCGGCCATCCCTGCGGCCACCTGATAGGCCAGTTCCAGCCCCTCGGCCCCGGCAGTGGCGCCGCCTGCATCCAGCCGATCCAGCGCCGCCAGAATGGCACGGCGGTCGCCTGCCGCGGTAGGAGGCAGAACCTCGCCTGCCGAACCGGCATAGGCAACGATGGCAATCTGATCCTCGGGCTGCAACTGGCCCAGCATCAGCCCCAGGGACTGCTTCAGAAGCGGCAGCTTTGCGGGTTCGTTCATCGACCCCGAGGTATCGACAAGAAACACAAGGTTCAGGGGCGGGCGGTTTGCCACTGCCGGCACCCGCCCTTGCAGGGCGATGCGCACCAGCCTTGTATGGGCATTCCACGGCGTTTCCATCACCGCGATGCCGGGGCGGAAGGGCAAGCCCGTGTCACCCGGGGGGGCATAGCCATAGGGGAAGTAATTGATCATCTCCTCCACCCGAACGGCATCGGGCGGGGGCAGATGGCCCGCGTTCAGGGCAGACCGGATGACCGCCCATGATGCCGTATCGACATCGACCGAAAAGGTGGAAACAGGGTTATCCGTCGTCATCTGCACCGGATTTTCCGGGGCATTGGCGAAAGCCTCGGTTGACGCCGGAGCCATGGCTGCCGGTTCCATCAGTTGATCCATCGCGGCTTCCGGCATGGGCGCGGGTGCTGCTGCCAACGCACGGGCCGGGGGCTCGGCCATGGCGGCTGGTGCTGGGTCCGAAAGGGGGGCCGCCTTTGCCCGTTTCAGGGGCGCCTGAGGGGGCGCTTCCGCCTCGGCCAGGGCCGGTGCATCTGCGGCGGTGACCGGCGCGCCTGTTGGCAAAGGTGCGGTCACGGGCCCCCGGTCCAAGGCCGGCAGCATCACGAAAAGCCCAAGCGCAAGGGCTGCCGCCGAGGTGGTTGCCGTCAGCACCGGCCGCATCTTCAGTGTGTTCAACATTCCCAGAACTCCCTTCAGAACCCCGCCCTTTGCCGGGCGGTCTGAACTGGGACGTGTATCGGCGCCGGATTCTTGGGGGGCGCTGTGGGTCTTCTCGAATGCCTCCATCGCGCGGGACAGGGCATCGGCCTTTGCCTTCGGATCGGCCTTCGGGGCCCTCTTTAGCCCTGCGCGCAGAAAGGCCAGATCGTCATCATCGCGGTTCATGCGCTTGCCTCCCTGGCCGCAAGGGCGCGCAGCCTGCGCTTCACTTCCGACATGCGCCAGGCCACGGTGCCTTCGGAAAGGCCCAGAACGGCACCCGCTTCGCCCTGTGTCAGGTCTTCGCCCAGAACCAGCGCCACGGTTTCCCGCAACTCGGGCGACAGCCCTTGCATCGCCTGAAACAGCCATTCTTCGGCATCCCGGTCCCGGGCCATGGCATCCTGCCGGGCCCGTTCCCAATCACCCCAGCCATCTGCGGCCTTTCCGCGTGTGGCGGCGCGCCTGCGGGCATCATGGGCGGCATTTACCGTCACGCGATAAAGCCATGTTGTGAACCGCGCCTCGCCGCGCCAAGATGTCAGTCGGGCGGGAAGCGAGGCGCAGATTTCCTGTGTCAGATCCTCGGCATCGGCCTTGCTTCCCGTCAGCCGCCAGCACAGGCCATGAACCCGATCATAATGCCGAGTGACCAGCGCGGCAAAGGCTGCGCGGTCGCCCGCAGCGGCGGCCTTGGCAAGGATCTCGTCGGGGGTGTCCATCAGCATCACGTTAGGTGAGACGCAGGCCCCGCGGCAATCCTTGGCCGCGGGGCGAAAATTCGTCTGTCGCGTTGCCGGACCCTGCCTGCAATGGCGGAAGGCCCAAGGGGGTGCCGGCGTCAGTACAGCAGGCTATCGTATATGCCAAAGGCGCCGGCCTTGTCTGTCAGCGCGCGGGCGCCCACGGAATCGCGCGCATAGGCTTCGGTGGCGCGATAGGTGGCCGGGCCAAAGATGCCGTCCACCGCCCCGGAATAATAGCCAAAGCTGCGCAGGCGTGACTGGATGGCCCGGCGTTCCGCCCGGGGATAGGCGTTGAAGGCCTGCGCGGCGATGCCTGCTGTGCCAGACATCGTTGATGACCCGATAACCCGACCACTGATCCGATCTTCATCGTGGCGGGGCTGGTAACGGGGTTGGTAATCCGGCTGCGGCGCCGTGCGGTAGCTGGATTGATATCGCGGGGCAGGTGCCGGCGCAGGGGCGGGGGCCGTGCGGGCACGCGCGTCTGACACGATGGCGCCAATCAGCAGCGTGGCGGCAACCCCTTTCAGGAAGTTGCGTTCGTTGCGCCCCAAGGCTTCTGCCGGGGCGACAGAGCCAAGGGAAACCGAAACCGCAAGGGTGGTGGCGATGGCAACGGTGGAAAGCTTTGGCAGCATGGGCTTTGATCCTTGTCCGGGGCGCGGCCTTGAGCAAAGTTGGCCCTTTGCGCCGTTTCGATGCACCAGACATGGGCCAGGGCGCGCCGCTAGACAAAAACGCGCCCGTGCTATCGCATAACAGAAGCGATTTCAGATGCTTGCCGGCAGCCCCCCCCCGGGGGATCAGGCCGATACGCGGATCTCGATCATCGCGGGCCCCGCCTTTGCGCAAAGGTGCCGCGCCGCCCGGGCAAGAGCATCGGGGTCTTGCGCCACGCTGGCAAAGGGCAGATCGCAGGCCGCCGCGAATTCCGGCATTCGCAGGGGCGAAGGGCTGCAACCGATGACGCTGGTTCCGGCCCCTGCCATGGCTTGGGCGATTTCGCGGAAGCCCGCGTTGTTCCAGACGACGAACAGGATCGGCAGGCCTTCGTCCACCGCGCTGCGCAACTCTCCGGGGCTGAATTGCAGGCCGCCGTCGCCGATCAGGCAGATGACGCGGCTGTCCGCTGCTGCAAGCGCGGCACCGACGGCAGCCCCCGGTGCAAAGCCAAGGGCGCCATAGCCGGTGGCGGCGTTGAACCATCCGCCGGGGCGATCGTGATCATACCAAAGGTTCGCGGCATAGACAGGCTGGGTGCTGTCACCCACGATGACAGACCCCGGGCAGGCATCGCGCAAGGCCTCGACCATGGCAAGTTGGGCGGGCATTGCGGCCGAAAGCTGCGCCAGTTCCGCGCGCGCCGCCTGCCGTGCCGCAGCGGCCCGTTGCGCCCCCCCGCTGCGCGGCCCGGGTTTGGTGGCGGCAGAAAGGGCTGCGCACAACGCCTCGGCATCCCCTTGCAGGCTAAGCGCGGCCGGGTGGCGGGCCAGTTGATCGGGGCAGATGTCGATCCGGATCATGCCCGAAAGATCGGGCAGGCCGCCCCTGACATACATGTCGTAATCTGTGGGGCCCAGTTCGGTTCCCACGGCAAGGATGCAATCGGCCTGCGCGATCAACGCGCGCGTCGCGTCCAGCGAGGGCGAGGCGGGCACGCAAAGCGGGTCATCGAACAGGCTTCCGCGGGCGTTCGTTGTCTGTACCACAGGGGCATCCCACAGGCGGGCCAGACGGACCAGTGACGGCGCGCGCCGCGCCCCACCGCCCGCAAGGATGACCGGGGCCCGTGCTGCGGCCATCCGGGCAAGAGCAGGGGCCACATCGGGCATTTCCCGGCCAGGGGACGCGATGGGGGGCGCAAGCGCGGGGCAGTCCTGCCCCATCACATCGGTCGGGATCTGCAAATGCACCGGACCGGGCCGGCCTGTCGCCATGCGGGCAAAGGCACGGTCCAGCGCGGTGCCAAGCTCTGCCGGATCAACCAGCGTTTCCGTGGGGCAAAGGGCGGCCACAAGGGCCGCCTGATCTGGCAGTTCGTGCAGCAGGCCCAAACCTTGGCCCAGCGAGGACCGCCGGTTTACCCCCGAAATCACCAGCATCGGCACCGAATCTGCGCGCGCCTGCGCCATGGCGGTCAGCGCATTGGTGACGCCCGGCCCGGTGATCACCAAGGCCACCCCCGGCTTTCCCGAGACCCGGGCATAACCATCGGCCATGAACGCGGCGCCTTGTTCATGGCGCGCGGTCACATGGCGGATGCGGCCGGCTGCAAGGCCGCGATAGAGTTCCACCGTATGCACCCCGGGGATGCCGAAGACGATTTCGACCCCCCGGTCGGCCAGACCTTCGATCAGACGTTGCCCGACAGTTGCCATGGCCTATCCTCTTTCCCGGGCAAAGCGCGCGATCCGCGTTGCCGCCTCTGCCAGTTCCGCATCGGGGCGGGTCAGGCTGATCCGCAGCCAGCCCGCCAGACCTTCGCCAAAGCTTTCGCCGGGCATCACGGCCACCTTTTCCGCCTCTAACAGGCCGATGGCGAAAGCCTCGCCCGTCATCCCGGTGGGCCGGATGTCCACCAGCGCGAACATCCCTGCCTCGGGCCGGTTGACCCGCAGGCCCGCCACCCCGTCCAGGCGTTCGGCAAGATCGGCGGCGCAGGCGCTGAACCGGGCCATCATGTCGCCTGCAACCGTTGACGGGCCCGACAGCGCCTGTGCGGTGGCATCGGCAATGAAGGGTTGGTTGCCGAAGAGCATTGTTTCAGCCAAAGGCAGCGCCTGCGCGGTAAAGGCGGCCGGCCCGACAAGCCAGCCAGACCGCAACCCCGGCGCTGCGTGGGATTTGGAGATGGAGGCCGTGGCAATCGTGCGATCCGCCAGTTCGGGCAGATCGAGAGGCGAGGCAAAGCTGACGCCGGGAAAAACCAGATCCTCGTAAACCTCATCCGACAGGATCCACAGATCATGTTCTGCCGCCAGCCGACCAAGGGCTGCCACATCCTGCGCGCCCAGCACGGCACCCGTCGGATTGTGCGGCGAGTTCAGGAACAGCACGCGCGACCGTGAGGTCAGCCGGGCGCGAACATCCTGAGCCTGCATCCTGAACCCGAATTCGGGGCGCAGCGGTACGGGCACCACGCTGGCCCCCGTTGCCCGGATGATGCCTTCATAGGTGGCATACATCGGGTCGCCCACCAGCACTTCGTCGCCGGTTTCTGCAAGCGCCATCATCGCCAGATAAAGCGCCGTCTGCGTGCCGGGAAGGCACAGGAACTGATCCGTGCCAAAGGGCCGGCCGCGCCGGGCGCCATAGCGGGCAGCAAGGGCCGCCAGCAGCGTCGTTTCGCCCCGGCCGTTGGAATAGCCGGTTCGCCCGCGCAGCAGGCTGTCAATGGCGGGCTGCGTCACTTCGGGCGGGGTCGGCACATCCGGTTCGCCGATGGTCAGCTCGATGATCGGCTGTCCCTGCGCTTTCAGCGCGCGTGCGCGTGCATGAACGGCCCATTTCGCGCCGCCCAGATCGGCCAGCCGGTCCGTCACACTGGCAAATTTCATCATCATTCCCTTTCAAATCCGGCCAGAAGGTCGATGCCAAGCAGGCTTGACACTGCCGACAGGCCGATGCGTTCCACCTCGCCGGGGGCAAAGGAATGCGGCAGCGTTCCGCCTTCCAGCCACAGCCCGTCGATGACACCGTTGCAGGCAATGGCCAGATGCCGGGCAAGGCGCGGATCTTCCTTGCCGGGCAGCTGCTGGATATGCGCCTGTAGCATGTCGCGATATTTCAGATAGGCGGCCTCGTGCAGGTCGCGCATCACCGGGTCTTGCCGGACAAGGTTCAGAAACCCCGCCCACTGGCCAATCCTTTCCGGCTCCATCACCGGCGGGCGCAGGCTGGAAGAAACCAGCGCCGCAATGGCCTGCTGCGGATTGCCCGGATGATGTTCGGCCACCTGCCGGGTCGTCTCTGTCATCCGGTCCATCATGGCGGCAAAGGCTGCCCGGATCAGGTCTTCCTTCGACCGGAAGTGATGACGGATCAGCCCGGCGGAAATGCCGGCCCGTTCGGCAATGGTGCGAACGGTCATGGCACCGGGGCCGGCCTCGGCCATCACGGCCAGGGCGGCGGCAATCAGATCGTCGCGCCGCCGTTCTGACGGTTCGCGGCGGTATGGTCTGCGTGCTTCGCCCATGGGCACCATCCAGTTGTTATACAACCGTATAACAAGCCCGCACCCGATGCAACCGCTCCCTTGGGCCGGTGCAGCCCGTGCTCATCCGTGGCCCCCGGCATCCCGGGCAACATCCTTGTGAACGATGACATCTGCCTGCGGATAGGTTTCCAGAATCGCACGGCGCAAGCCGGCGCCGATGTCATGTGCCGCACGCAAGGTCTGGTCTCCGTCCAGTTCGATGTGGATCTGGATGAACACGCGGCTGCCGGCCATGCGGGTCTTGATGTCATGAAATCCCCGTACCCCCGGCCAGTCCCGGGCGATATTCTCGACCCCTTGGATGATTGCCGGATCGGCCCGCCGGTCCATCAGCGCATCCCAGGCATTCTTGCCGATCCGCACCGCGCCCAGCACCATCACCGCCGCCGCGGCCAGTGCCACGACCGAATCGATGGCCCCGAGGCCAAAGCGGCTGGAGGCCCAAAGGGAGAGGATTGCGCCCATGTTGGGCATCAGATCGCCCAGATAATGCAGGCGGTCGGCGGCAACCACCTTGCTGCCGGTGCGCCGGGCAACCCGGCCCTGCCAAAGGACCAGCCCCAGCGTCAGCACGATGGAAACCACCATCACCAGAATGCCGGCCGTTTCCGCGTGCAACGCCGTGGCTTGCGGGTCTGTCAGCCGCTTTATCGCCGCCACAGTGATGACAGCGGCCGAAATCAGCACAAAGACCGATTGGCCAAGCGCTGCCAGATCCTCGGCCGAGCTGTGGCCAAAGGCATGATCCTCATCCGCCGGTTTCGCGGCATAGATGATTGCCGCCATGGCCCCAAGGCTGACCATCAGATCGACCGCGCTGTCCGCCAGCGAGGCGGCGACCGATAGCGATCCGGTCTGGCCAAGCGCCCAAAGCTTCAACAGCACCAGAACGGTGGCAACGATGACCGAGGCCACGCCCGCCGAAAGGTTCAGACCCACCGAGTGCTTTGCCATCAGATCCCAGCCCTTCCGGCCCGCGGCGGCCGCCTTTTTTGCGGCCTGGTCGGCCCTTACCATCGGGTGCGTCGTTCTGGCGCATGAAGATGATTCGCGCGATCAGCCGCCCCGCGCGGGGGTTTGCCCGGCTTGTGCCATCAGGGCAAGCCCGGGCGTTCGGGCAGGGGAATCAGTCGATCACCTCGCCAGGTGCAACGCCCCACAGGGCGGCGATGGGGGCCCAGCCCTTTTCCCCGTCGATATTGATCCTGCACCAGGTGCCGTCACATTCCATCACCCTGCCGATCACCCCGCCTTCGGCGCGGAAGGCAATTGTTGCATCGGGCCGCGCAGAGGTATGGAAATCAACAAGGTCGCCCTTGATCAGCACCGTGCGCACACCAGACAAAAGGGAATAATGCATCCACCCGCCCAGACCTTCGGCATCTTCCACACGCCGCCAGTTCTCATGCTCGGCCGTCAGTTTCAGGGGCATGCCGGCCTTGGTGAACATCCAGTCGATACGGTGGGTCAGCCCCGGCCCGCGCCGCGCATTCCCCTCGTTTGTCTTCAGCGAGACATAGCGCGGCAGCGGCAGGTTCGTGACCGCCCCGCGTGACGGATCGCGCGCCTCTTGTGGTGCGGGCACGGCTCTGGTCGGCGCCGCCGTTGCGGAAGTCTGAATAACCTCAAGCGGAGGATTGGAGGAAAGTTCGGCCGGAAGGGCCGTGTCATCGGCGAGGGCTGCGGCACCCACATCGGGGCGCGGCTTGGGGCGGGTCTGTTCGGCAAGGCCGGTCTGTGCCCACAGTCCAAGCGCCACGGCAAGCGCCGCCAGCATCGTCCAATGTTTCATCGCCATCCGCCTGTGACGGGCCTTGCCCGCCGTCTGGTCCGGCCGCTTGTGCAGCCTTGTTCTGCTTCTTTGCCTTGGGGGCTTGTGCCCCGCCGTTGTTAAGGCCACTTTGCCTTCAGGGACGCGCCAAGATCAAGTCCAGGGAGGCCTGCATGCCCGCACAGCGGTTGAGTGTTGTAGTCACGCGACGGTTGCCCGAACCGGTCGAGACGCGGATGAAGGAACTCTTCGACGTCGAGCTTCGCGAAAGCGATATCAAGATGACCAGGGATGAACTTGCCGCGGCCATGCAGCGCGCCGATGTGCTGGTGCCCTGCATCACCGACCAGATCGATGCCGGGCTGATCGGCCAGGCCGGCGACAAACTGAAACTGATTGCCAATTATGGCGCCGGGATCGATCATATCGACGTCGCCACTGCCCGCCAGCGGGGAATCCTCGTCTCAAACACCCCCGGCGTCGTGACGGAAGATACGGCCGACATGACCCTTGCCCTGATCCTTGCCGTTACCCGCCGCATCCCCGAAGGCCTTGCGCTGATGCAGGCCGGCAAGTGGGAAGGCTGGTCGCCGATGGCATTCCTCGGCGGCCGGCTTGGCGGCCGGCGCCTTGGCATCCTTGGCATGGGCCGGATCGGTCAGGCCGTGGCCCGGCGCGCCCGGGCATTTGGCCTTCAGGTCCATTACCACAACCGCAAACGCCTGCGCCCCGAAATCGAAGCAGAGCTTGAGGCAACCTATTGGGAAAGCCTCGACCAGATGGTCAGCCGGATGGACATCCTGTCCATCAACTCACCGCATACCCCGTCAACCTATCACCTGATGAATGCCCGCAGGCTGAAACTGATGAAACCCTCGGCCGTAATCGTCAACACCTCGCGCGGCGAGGTGATCGACGAAAACGCCCTGACCCGGATGCTTCGGGCCGGCGAGATTGCGGGGGCGGGCCTCGACGTCTTCGAACATGGCCATGAAGTGAATCCGCGCCTGCGTGAACTTCCGAATGTGGTTCTGTTGCCGCATATGGGCAGCGCCACTGTCGAAGGCCGGATCGAAATGGGCGAAAAGGTGATCATCAACATCAAGACCTTCGCCGATGGTCACCGCCCCCCTGATCAAGTCGTGCCCGGCATGCTTTAAAGAGGAGACGGATTGCGCATGTTTTCCTGCGGAAAACATGCAAGCCTTTTGTCTCGTTGTCGCCTTCGGCTCCGCCTCGGGCGCGCCTCCGGCGGGAGTATTTGGAAAAGGTGCAATCACAAGGCCGTTGGCTTTTGCACATGCACCTTTCGAAAATACTCCGGGGGTCAGGATTTTGCCTTGCCAAAATCCGTAGGGGGCAGCGCCCCCTTCATATCGAGGAGAAGCCGAAGGCGACGACGAGGCAAGGGGAATGCGGCTCTGCCGCGCCTCTCAGCTTCCGTTCCAGCCGCGGTACCAGTCTACGAAGCGGGTAACGCCGGTCTGGATATCGGTATGGGGTAGCCGCCCCACCAGCGCCTCGATCAACCGGGCATCGGCCCAGGTCGCGGGAACGTCTCCCGGCTGCATCGGCAGGAGGTTGCGCAGGGCCGGGCGTCCAGTCGCGGTTTCGATGGCGGCGATGAAATCTGTCAGCGGTACGGGGGCGCCATTGCCGATGTTCACAACCCGGAAGGGAGCGACGGGCGAAAGGCTGTCCATCTGGCCCACGGGGGTTTCTCCCGGGGGGGTGCCGGTCAGGCGCAGGATGCCTTCGATAAGGTCATCCACATAGGTGAAGTCGCGCTTCATGTCGCCGTGGTTGTAGACGTCGATCGGCTCTCCGTTCAGGATGGCCTTTGTGAACTTGAAGAGCGCCATGTCTGGCCGTCCCCAGGGACCGTAGACGGTGAAGAAGCGGAACATCGTGACGGGGAGGCCGAAAAGATGGGCATAGGAATGGCCCATGGCTTCGTTCGCGATCTTCGTGGCCGCGTAAAAGCTCATCGGATGGGTGGCCTTGTGCGTTTCGGCATAAGGCATTTCGGTATTGGCGCCGTAGGCCGAACTGGTCGAAGCCATCATCAGGTGTCGGGGCGGATAGGCGCGGGCGGCCTCCAGCACCTCATGTGTGCCGATCAGGTTCGACTGCACATAGCTGCGTGGTGCTTCGATTGAATAGCGCACCCCGGCCTGTGCGGCGAGGTGGATGATGACATCGGGGCGCAGGCGGGCGGCAAGGGCGGTCAGCCGGCCTTCCTCTTCAATCATGGCCTGTTCGAACTGGAACCCGCGGTCGGTTTGAAGGATACTCAGCCGGGCCTCTTTCAGTTTCGGGTCGTAGTAGGCGGTCATGCCGTCAAGGCCGGTGACCTGCCATCCTTCGGCCAGCATGCGCCGCGCCAGATGGAAGCCGATGAACCCCGCCGCGCCAGTGATCAGAACCTTGCCTTGCATGATCTGTACCCCTTCGTTTCGGTCTGACTATCTCGGCAGGCAAGCGGATCAAAGCCCGAAACGGCCGGGGTCCAGGGCGGCGATGTCGCGTTCCGGGGGGCGGCGGGCGATCAGGTCGGCGACGAGGCGGGCGGTCACGGGGGCGAGGGTCAGCCCGATATGGCCATGGCCAAAGGCGAAGATCACCTCATCCCCGCCCCGTGAAGGCCCGATCACCGGCAGGCTGTCGGGCAGGCTGGGGCGAAAGCCCATCCAGTTGCGGTCGGGGGCAGGCAGATCGGGAAAGATGGCCCGCGCGCCCTTGACCAGCCGGGCGATGCGGTGGGGCGACGGGGGGGCGGTCAGCCCGCCAAGTTCCACCGTGCCCGCCACCCGCAATCGCCCGGACATGGGGCAGAGATAAAAGCCGCGGGTCGTGGGGCAGGTGGGGCGTGTCAGGCGGGGGGCGGGCATGTCCCATTCGACATGATAGCCGCGCTCGGTTTCCAGCGGGATGCGGTCGCCGGCCTGACGGGCCAGATCGCGCGAATGGGCGCCGGCCGCAAGCACGACGCGGCGGGCGTGCAGATGGAATCCGTCGCCCCACAGGTCCACCCCGCCGGCCTTGCGGGCAAGCCCGGTGACACGGTGGGGCAGCAGGGACACGGTGACGGCGCGGGCCAGATGCTGCACCATCTGGCCCGGATCGGCCATGAAGACGGCGTTGGGGAAAAAGGCGGCCCCTCCTTCCACCCGTGGCAGGCCGGGTTCAAGCTGGCCGACCTCATCGGGGCCGAGCAGATCGACAGTGATGCCCAGCTTTCGGCGCTGCGCCATATCGGCATTGGCCGCACGGAAGGCGGCGGAGCTTTCGTAAAGGTAGAGGCAGCCGCGCCTTTGCAGGATGTCCGAGCCGCCAATGCGGGCGGCAAGTCCTTCCCACAGGGGGCAGGCATCGGCCAGAAGTGCTGCGATGGCAGCAGCATTCCGGCGCGCATTGCCGGGCAACGACTGGAGGGCAAATCGGATCAGCCAGGGCGCCAGGCTGGGCAGGGCTGCCCGGCGGATCGACAGGGGCGAGTTGCGGTCGAACAGCAGCGAGGGCAGGTTGCGCAGCACATCGGGCGTGCCGACGGGCAGCGTGGCGTAATCGGCGATCGTTCCGGCATTGCCAAAGCTTGCGCCCGAACCGGGTGGGTTCGGGTCTATCAGCGTTACGTCGCGGCCTTCGGCCACCAGCCGTTCCGCGATGGCAAGGCCCACCACCCCGGCCCCGATGACGGCAACCTCGGTGTGGTGGGCCCGCATCGTTTACATGCAGGCGTCAAACAGCGCGCGGGTGTTTTCGCGCGTCATGACAATCGGGTTGCCGCCGCAAGACGGGTCTTCCAGCGCCATGTCTGTCAGCATGTCCAGATCGGCGAACTGCACCCCCATGGCCGACAGATTTTCCGGAATCGCGAGCAGCGCGCGCAGTTCCATGATCTGGTCGTGGAAGCCGGCAAAGCCACCGTCGAAGCCAAGATAGGCGGCAGCCGCCTTGATCCGGTCCTCGATGGCAGAGCGGTTGAATTCCAGAACCATCGGCATGACCACCGCATTCGTGGTGCCATGGTGGGTGTTGTAGACTGCCCCGATAGGGTGGCTCAGCGAATGGATCGCGCCCAGACCTTTCTGGAAGGCTACGGCCCCCATGGCGGCCGCGCTCATCATATGGGCGCGGGCGTCAAGGTCATTGGGGTTGGCATAGACCTTCGGCAGGTTTTCAAACACCAGTCGCATGCCTTCCAGCGCGATGCCCTGGCTCATCGGGTGGTAGAAGGGGCTGCAATAGGCCTCAAGGCAGTGGGCGAGCGCATCCATCCCGGTGCCGGCGGTAATGAACTTCGGCATGCCCACTGTCAGGGCCGGGTCGCAGATGGTGACCACGGGCATCAGTTTGGGATGGAAGATGATCTTCTTCTTGTGGGTGACGCTGTTGGTCAGAACGCCGGCACGGCCCACTTCGCTGCCGGTTCCGGCGGTGGTGGGAACGGCGATGATCGGGGCGATCTTCGCGGCATCGGCGCGGGTATACCAGTCGTCGATATCCTCCAGATCCCAGACGCTCAGGTCTTTGCGCTGATGCGCCATCAGGGCGATCATCTTGCCCAGATCAAGGGCCGACCCGCCGCCAAAGCAGATCACGCCGTCATGGCCGCCTGCGGTATAGACGGCTATGCCCGCGGCCATGTTGCCTTCGTTCGGGTTTGGGTCCACCTCGGAAAAAAGCGCCCGGCCAAGGCCTGCGGCTTCCAGCACGTCCAGGGCTGCGGCCGTGATCGGCAGGCCGGCAAGCGCCTTGTCGGTCACCAGCAGGGGCCGGGAAATACCGCTGGCCTTGCAGTGATCGGCCAGTTCGGCAATGCGCCCCACACCGAACTTGATGGCGGTGGGGTAAGACCAGTTCCGGTTGGGAACATTGTGGGATGGGGTGGCCATGGGCGTCAGACTTTCTTGAGGTGATAGGATTTCGGCCGGGTGACCGAATGGAACCCGAGGTAGGACAGCGAATTCCCGCGACCCGTATCCTTGCAGCCTGTCCAGCACAGGGCGGGGTCAAGGTAATCGGCGCGGTTCATGAAGATGGTGCCGGTTTCGATCCGCGCGCCGATGGCGGCGGCCGTGTCGTAGTCTTCGGTCCAGATGCTGGCGGTCAGCCCATAGGGGCTGTCGTTCATCAGCGCGATGGCTTCTTCGTCATCCTTGACCTTCATGATCCCGACCACGGGGCCGAAGGATTCCTCCATCATCACCCGCATGGAATGGCTGACGTTCACCAGAACCTGCGGCGCCAGATAGGCGCCGCCGTCATCGGCGGGAAAATCCTTCGGGTCGATCAACGGCTTCGCACCGGCGGCCACGGCTTCTGCGATCTGGGCGCGCACCACGGCGGCGAAACGCTTGTGCGCCATCGGGCCAAGGGTGGTTTCAGCATCGAAGGGGTTGCCCAGCTTCAGGCCCCGCGCCCAAGCAGCGGCCTTTTCCACGAAGGCATCGTAGAGCGATTCATGCACATAGATCCGCTCGATCCCGCAGCAGCACTGGCCGGCATTGAAAAGCGCACCATCCATCAGCGTATCCACGGCCGCATCAAGGTTGGCATCGGCGCGAACATAGCCGGGATCCTTGCCGCCCAGTTCAAGGCCAAGGCCGGTAAAGGTGCCTGCCGCCGCACGTTCAATCGCCGCGCCGCCTGCCACCGATCCGGTGAAGTTGATGAAGTTGAAGGCCCGCGCCTTGATCAGGCTTTCGGTGGTTTCATGATCCAGCACGACGTTCTGGAACACGTCTTCCGGCACACCTGCGGCGTGGAAGGCTTCGGCCATCCGTTCGCCCACAAGAAGGGTCTGGCTGGCGTGTTTCAAGATGACGGTATTCCCGGCGATCAGTGCCGGAACCAGCGTGTTGATCGTTGTCAGATAGGGATAGTTCCACGGGGCGATGATGAACACCACACCCACCGGTTCGCGCGCCAGATAGCGGCGGAAGGCATTGGAATCCTCGATGACCTTTGGGGCCAAGGCTTCGGTTGCGATGTCGGCCATATAGTCGGTACGCGCATTCACACCGCCATATTCGCCACCAAAGCGGGTGGGGCGGCCCATCTGCCAGGCCAGTTCTTCAACCACCACGTCCTTCATCTCGTTCAGGCGGGCGACTCCTGCCTTCACAAGCGCGATACGTTCTTCCAGCGGCCGCGCGGCCCATGCCTTTTGCGCCGCCCGCGCACGGGCCGCGGCGGCCTTGGCCGCTTCCGGGGTCAGGGGCATCCGTTCGGCATAGACCCGGCCATCGACCGGGGAAATCAGTTGGATCGGTTTCATCGTTTCACCTTTCGGGCCGGGGGACACCCCGGCATGTTCCATTGGTCGGGCGCAAGCCTGACCTATGCGCGTTCCAGCAGTCGCTGGCGTTCAAAATCTGTCACCACCCGGTCTGTCTCGGTGATCTCCCATTGCGCGGCGTGATGGTAGTGATCCACCACATCGCTGCCAAAGGCCGCCCGCAGCATGGCCGAGCCGTTCAGAAGTGCCGCGGCATCACGCAGATTGTGCGGAATTTCCCGAATGCCCTTGGCGGAATACATGTCACCCTTCATTTCCGGTTCCAGCGGCATCTTTTCCTCGATCCCGGCAAGACCGGCGGCCAGAAGCGCCGCGCAAGCAAGATAGGGGTTCACGTCGCTGCCCGGAATGCGGCATTCCACCCGCACGGCCTTTGTATGCTCGCCGCAGACGCGGAAACCGGCGGTGCGGTTATCCGCGCTCCACACTGCCTTGGTGGGGGCGAACATGCCGATGCAGAACCGCTTGTAGCTGTTGACGTAAGGCGCAAGAAAGGCGGTGATTTCCTGCGCATGGGCCAGTTGCCCGGCAAGGAAGTGCTTCATCGTTTCCGACATGCCATGCGGATCGTCATGGTCGTAAAAGGCGGGCTTGCCGTCCTTTGTCCACAGGCTTTGATGCACATGCGACGATGAACCGGCCTTGCGGTGATCATACTTGGCCATGAAGGTGACAGATTTGCCCCGGGCGTGGGCGATGTCCTTCACCGCCTGCTTTACAACGATGTGATTGTCTGCGGTATCCAGCGCGTCAGAGTAGCGGTAGTTCACCTCGTGCTGGCCGGCGTCGGCCTCGCCCTTGGTGTTTTCCACCGGAATGCCCGCGCCATACAGCCCGTTGCGCACATCGCGCATCAGGCTTTCTTCCTTTGTGGTCTGGAAGATGTGGTAATCCTCGTTATAGCCGGAGATCGGCTTCAGGCCCTCGGTCCCGTTGTCGCGCAGGGCTTCGTAGCTGTTTTCGAAGATGTAGAATTCCAATTCGGTCGCCATCATCGGCTCGAACCCCATGGCGCGGGCGCGGGCGACCTGACGTTTCAGAATGGCGCGGGGGCTGATCGCAATCTCGGCCTTGCCGGCGTGATCCATCAGATCTGCCAGCACCAGAACCGTGCCCGGCAGCCAGGGCAGCACGCGCATGGTGGCAAGGTCGGGCTTCATCATGTAATCGCCGTAGCCCTGTTCCCAGCCGGCGGATTTGTAGCCCGGCACTGTCGTCATTTCCATGTCGACGGCCAGCAGATAGTTGCAGCAGTGGGTTTCCTTGTATCCGCCATTCAGAAAGAAGGCGGCGTGAAAACGCTTGCCCATCAGGCGCCCCTGCATGTCGATCGCCGCCACCAGAACGGTGTCGACCTCGCCCTTTTCAACAAGGCCCTTCAGTGCGTCCATCGTCAGATTGCCCGGCATGCGTTCCCCCGTCGGTGAGTCTTTATTTGATCATATTTTCGGAAAAGGGCGCCCGCAACCGGGCGCCCCAAGGCTGTGTGCGGGTTGCCCCGCCGGGAAGGATCAGCCGTAGCGATAGGGGCGACCGGCCTTCTGCATCAGTTCGTTATACTGCTTGATAATGCTGACGACCTTGGCCTTCGTTTCCGACTCTGCGGCGATTTCGTCCCAGAAGGTAACGGCGGCGGCTTCCACCTGTGCCCATTCCGCATCGGGGATCGTTGTCAGCTTCAGCTTCGGGCCGTTCACGCGCAGATCGGCCTCACCGCCCCAATACCAGTGCTGGCGATAGTAGTGCGACTGCTCGAAACAGACGGCCAGCAGTTCCTGAAGGTGCGGCGGCAGGGCATTCCAGCGGTCCATGTTCGCGAAGAAATGGCCGATCCATGCGCCAGAAATGTTGTTGGTCAGGAAGTAGTTGGTCACATTCGACCAGCCCACCGTATAGACCTCGGTGATGCCCGACCATGCGATGCCATCCAGCTCGCCCGTCTGGACGGCCACTTCGATATCTTCCCACGGCAGGGTGACAGGCACCACGCCGAACTGGGAAAGGAAGCGCCCAGCGGTGGGGAAGGTGAAAACGCGCTTGCCCTGAAGGTCGGCAAGGCTGTTGATCGGATCCTTGGTCGAGAAATGGCAAGGATCCCACGACCCGGCCGAGATATGCTTGACCCCGACCTTGGCGTATTCTTCTTCCCAGATCTGCTTCAGCCCGTATTTGTTGAACAGGACCGGCACATCCAGTGAATAGCGCAGGCCCAGCGGGAAATAGCCGCCAAAGACCGTCACTTCGGTGGGCGAGGCCATTGAATCGTCATCGGACTGGACGCAATCGATGGTGCCCGCTTGCATCGCCTGAAACAGCTCACCCGTGGGAACAAGCTGATCTGCGGTGAAAAGCTCGATCTCCATCTGGCCGGCGGCGATGCGGTTGAACATATCGACGGCGGGTTTCACCACCTCCTCTGCCAGGGCCGCGCCGGCATAGGTCTGCATCCGCCATTTGATCACCTCTTGCGCGCGCAGCACG